>QQRX01000001.1:0-4002 GCA_003602595.1 Candidatus Poseidoniales archaeon
CCTCCTTCTCTATTTTGGATTCTTTTTGCTCTTTCAATATCAGATGCAGAAATCCAAATTTTAATACAGTCTAATTTCAATTCTTGAGCCCACCATCCGCATAATCTACTCTCAATAATTTCTGGAGAATCAGAAGAAGTCATAATTTCTTTTAGAGTATTATCTAAAGATCTATCGACATCTAAATCATTCTTACATAATGCACTAAATTCTTCTATAGTTATGTTTCTTTCAAATGCAGCAGACCTAAATATCTCGCCACCGTTGAGGTAATTCCATTTTCTTTCTTTAGATAATCTTGATACAAGAGTTGAAGTTCCACTACCCGGAGGGCCACTAATAGTTACTTTGAGCAAAGATATCATCTCCATTCATAGCGGCACATTTCACAACGTAACTTACCACTTGATGTTCTGTAGACCATGTCTGAACTGCAGGACTTACAAGTAGTCCCTTCCTTTGGAGGTGCAACATGTAAATTTCCTGACGATCTCCTAGAATTATTGGAATCACCGGTTTTCCTAGGCCCGGCGCGTTTTCTCTGAGTACGTTGATTACGAGAATTATTATTCTTATTTGTACGGCTTTCTTCCAATAAATACAATAGAGGTTCTGGTATTGATTCACCGGCTGTTACTAACGGATGAGACTTATATCTCACTAGTTTTATATGTCTATCTACTATTCTTCCCAATGGTGCACTCATGGATATATAAGTAGCAATCCATGCAGGAAATATCCAAAATACTTTATTTTCAAAATTCCATGTTGCTGACCAGGGCGTACTTACATAATCAACTCTAAAGCTTTCAGTCGATGTTGCCATCCAACTAAAAATAGCAATGATGAAAATCATAGTAAACATCATGGGTTTCATCATTGCTGCTTGCATAGCCATTTGTTCAGGCATCATTTGCATTTGTAATTTCTGCATCTTTTCCGTAGTAGCCATATCTCTAGCCATTCTGGCTTCTCTTGTTTTCTGTCCTATTTGCCTGGACCTATGAGAATAATGTGCTTGTCTGATTGGATCTAAGAAAAATGACCTTATTATTGTATTAACAATCATTATGGAAGATCCTAAGAAGAATACTGTTGGAATGAAATATTGATTATGGAAAGGTAGCATAGGCTCAATTACAGTTCCTGCACCATTTGATAATGCATCTCTGAAGCCAGGAAAAAACATCAAAAGAACCATCATTCCAATCAAAAAAAGCATAGGAAAAAGCATAGCTGACATAGCTTCAGTTTGGGCATCCCCACTTGGCTCTGCGGTAACCATGAATATACCGCCGATACAATCTAGAATGAACACTTCGGTTTAAATTTCAAAAAAGAGCATTACTGGACAAAAGAAAACCCACACAAAATACATTGTGAAGATCCGATAGGATTTTCAGAGCCACAAGTAGGACACTCTTGGATAGAGTCTGTAGAATCCGTAGTCTCTTCTTTACTTTCCTCTACAATTTCCTCTACAGATTCTTCTTCTACGGTTTCTTCTTCAACGGTTTCTTCTTCAACGGTTTCTTCTTCAACGGTTTCTTCTTCTTTTTCTGCAGATTCTTCTTCATCGATATCTTCTTCTGTAGATTTTTCTTCAAAGTCTTTAGATTCAGGATATAATATGATATCATTGCTTGCACTTAGTGGCGTACTAGAAGTTGATTCTTCGACCCACTCAGGAAGATTTGGATCTTCATCTACTTCGTCTCCAAATGTTGCCCCATGAAAATCTTGAACATCAGACATTTTGTATTCTGACTCTGGATCTCCTTGAATTACATAAACTACTTCAATTCTTTCATCTTTTTCTATCCTACCAATAGCCCAAGTAACGTGCGTTCCTTCTCTTGCAGATTCTTTTGTAGTGGATGCCTCTCTTTCACCACTTAAAGATGAGCGGACGCTAGAATTTTCGATTGAAAAGGTACCAGGCACTACGTCATGTAATGCTAAATCTTCTAATGCGCTATCTGAATTGTTATCAAACATCAACATTATCTCATATTTACCAAGACCGCCCCCTGGAAATACTTCTTTTCCTGTACTTATATTTCTTCGACGATGAACAACTCTTATTTGAGGTGGTTTCTTTACCATTCTTTCTGCAACAGGTCCAAAACGTTCTGAACTAAAATAGGCCTTTACAGGTGCTGAAAGTAACTTATTCTGAGGAGAAGGGTCTGGAGCATGTAATGGGTATCGAATTATCATTGTTTTACCTGGCCTAAGTCCTAAAGGGGCTGAGGTTCCAATAGTTGCACGTAGGCCATGCCCATTGGAATCTGGAGAAATTAGTTTCTCTTCAATTTGAATACCATTTATAATTTCGACTTGATATTGCTCTGGTTTCAGTTCAAGACCTTCTATTTCTATAGATATTTGGCTGTGAGATGGTGGATTAAAGATTCCTGGTATATCATCCAGTATCCTTACTACATTCATAATTGCAGAACCTGTGTTTTCAATAGTAATTACCGCTTCAACGTCAGAAGAGACATAAGACTTGATTCTGGATTTATCATATCTTTTGTTCACAATTGCATCAAGTATAGTTAATTTTTGTTCCTTTAATGAAACTTTACCTTTTGATTCAACAGAAATTCTTGGAAGTATTGAATATCTAACTTCTTGAGTAAAACTAGGTTGCTCTTCTGATTCAACTCTTTTTATCATAGAATCCCACCTTCCCTCCGGTGGTATGTCCTGCCTTATATCCGAAACATCGAGTATTGGTTCATCTCTTCCTATCAAACGGACAGTTGCTCCAGAAAGAGCAACTACAAACGAAGATTTATTCTCAAAAACACATTTACAATCCCAAACTCCGGGCCTATCTTGTTCTTGAGCATTAACATAAGAAAATTGTCTACCCGAGCTTGTTACCTTCTCAAATTTCGATCTGGAAATTGTAGCATCTGCAGAATATGTTGCTGTAGAAACACCAGCAGATATTTTGTCAACACTAGATATATTTGCAGAAACAGAAAGTGATAATGGTCTTTTTTCACCTGGATTTAGACGTCCTATATTCCAAACTAGCATTTCATCTTCTATAACATATTCTGCATCTTCAGCATGAACAAAGGATTTAGGCATAGTCCTTGTAACTTGTACATCATTTAATGGTACAGAAGATATATTTTCTAACTCAATAGATATTAAGATATCCTGAGGATTATTCAAATAAACAAGCGATAAGCTTGATTCTTCATTTCTTTCAGGATCTGTATCTATTGATTCCTTCATTATAATCATTCTTGGTCCTTTGGCAGAATATTTGATGATTTTTTCTTCAGTCGCATCAAGTTCTCTTATTGGTATAATGGCTTCACCGAAATCCGTAGAATCAGTATTTTTCAATTGTATTTCAATATCCCAAGCACGGTGCTTTTTACTAGCATTTCTGACTATTAATTCTCCTTTTATACTTTGATTCCTTACTGTTCCGATTGGATTCAAAGAGGATTCTTCAGACTCTTTAAGAATCGCATGTAATTTATCTCCCGAAATTGAATCAACTTCTATAGAAGGCCTTAAAATAGAGAATTTAGGCTCATCCCCCGCTGAAAATTGTTGATCCTCGGAACCATACATTATAGAAAATGAATCTGTCATTGACTCTAATTCCGAGTCAGAAGATTTAGGAATATTTTCTGTTTCTTGTAATCCATCTCCAGAAAAAACTGATAATGAATCAGCTAAAGATTTTAGAGAATCCTTAGATTCTGGATTAGTTACATCTGAATTTTCTTCTTCATCGGTATCTTCTTCGTTATTTTCCAATAATTGAGAGAATGCATTAGATATTTGTAACTCTGAGTCACCTTCAGATTCAGGTTCAGAAAAACCGATGTCATCGGATTCAGATTCTGTTGGTTCAGAATCACTTAATGACAATTTTGTGTTATTGGAATCTACATTCTCTAAGTCATCAGATAATGATGGTAATTTTAGTTCGGGTGGCGGTGGAGGCGGAGGAGTTAGGCCAGGTGG
>QQRX01000001.1:4126-31848 GCA_003602595.1 Candidatus Poseidoniales archaeon
GGAGGCGGAGGAGTTATATTGGGTTCTGTATTTTGCTTTTTATCAATATTATCGACTTCTAAAGTAGTTTTTTCTTCTTTCTTTTCATCAATATCAGAACCCGAATCAGGAGGTGGAGGAGGAGGGAGTGGGAATCCCGGAGGAGGAGGTGGAAATTTTTCAGCCATACGTAAACAACCCTTGGCGGTAAACATCCCCCCTAGTTAGAGGGTATAACGATTACCTGTTCATTATTCTAAACAACTATCAACAGAATAGTTGAAACTATGAATCACTTGGGATTAATATGAGTGCACAAGACAGTACTAGTCCACCGGTGATTTTTGTAGTTGGAACTGCAGGTGCAGGAAAGAGTTCGTTAGTGACTGCTTATCAAAGATGGGCCAGATTTCTTGAAGTTGATGTAATGGCAATTAACCTAGATCCAGGCGCAGAAAGAGTTCATTATGATCCTGAGTTTGACGTAAGAGATTTAGTTTCTTTATCTGATGTTATGAGTGAATATGATTTAGGACCTAATGGAGCGCAAATATTAGCTGCAGATTTAGTAGCATCACAAGCAGAAGATGTTTTTGAACAAATTGAAGGTTTATCGGGCGACATGTTGATTGTTGACACTCCTGGTCAAGTTGAATTATTTGCTTTCAGAGAAGCATCAAGTCATCTTGTTGATGTTTTAGGGCAGGGAAGAGCATGTCTTGTTTTCTTGTTTGACCCCATGTTATCAAGAACGCCAAGTGGTTTTGTTTCCCAAATGTTACTATCTTCTATAGTTCATTTCAGACTAGGGCTACCAACAGCCAATTTCTTATCTAAAACCGACTTGTTAGAGCCTGATGAGTTAGAAAAAATAATGGAATGGGGCGATAATTTAGATATATTAGAAGTGGCTCTGTATGAAGAGTCAGAGAATCAGGCTAACGATGCTCGCTCTGGCAGTCAGAGAGCAGAATTCGCCATTGGACAATTAAGAATGATGCAAAATGCCGCCATTCAACCAGGATTGATTCCTTTGTCTAGTGAGGTTGAAGATGGATTGGCAGATGTATTAACCTTCGCTCAAACTATGTTTGGAGGGATGAGCGATACAAGAGATGGATATGCAGGAGATATTGAAGATGAACGATTATGAAGAAAAAAAGGATTTGTTGGCTATTGATGATTTTTATAAAGAAATTCCTGATATAATTGATTGGGCTATGAAAATTAAGAATGGAGAAGGCCTTGTAGAAGATTTTAGGCCACTAGAAGGGATGTCAATTGGCTCAATTTATGAAAAACCATCTACAAGAACTAGAGTATCTTTTGAAGTTGGAGTAAGTAAATTAGGAGGGCAGCCATTGACATTACTTTCTAATGATATACAATTAGGAAAAAGTGAGTCTATAGCTGATACGGCTGCAGTTTTATCGAGATTTTTAGATGGGATGACATATAGATGCTTTAAACATTCAGACGTAGAAGAATTGGCAAGACATTCAACGATTCCTGTAATAAATGCTCTTTCAGATTTACATCATCCCTGTCAAGCGGCTGCGGATTTGATGACAATTACTGAAAATAAAGAAAAGGTAAATGGCCATATCGCTTGGATAGGAGATGGTAATAATGTCTTACATGACCTTTTACTAGCTAGTGTATCGATGGGACATGATTTCAGTTATGCAACACCTGTGGGTTATGAACCAGATGAATTGATTATCAAAAGAGCGAGTAATATTGCTGAAAAAACAGGTGCGAGAATTATTTCATCGAATGATCCTGAAAAAGTGGCTCAAAATGCTGGCGTGATATACACAGATATTTTTGTATCAATGGGCGAAGAGCATATGAAAGATAAAAAGAATGCTTTCGATGGATTTCAGGTAAACGAAGAATTGGTTTCTGGTGCTGATTCTGATTATTTATTCATGCATTGTTTACCTGCTCATAGAGGAGAAGAAGTAACAGATGAAGTAATCGATTCTAAGAATAGTGTTGTATTTGATCAAGCAGAAAATAGAATGTGGGCTCAGATGTCACTTCTTACATACATGTGTAATGAAAATGCATGGCATACCTTCAGAGAATTATTTTAAATTAATGAAATAATAGTAAATGCTCCCAGACACAAGTATAATGATTTTTTAAGTAATTGTTGGGCTGCATAATCTTGAGCCAGGGATAGTTTGGTTTTTACCATCAATAGCACTAAAATACTGGGTAATACCAAAATAAGATATTGCTGTTCGAATAGATCTAAAGCAAAAGGGACAAGTATTGAGATTAATGTAGATAATGATATTAGATATGCGATAATTCTGGTTTTTTCTGGACCTATTTTCATTGCTAATGTATTTCTTCCTTCGTCAGAGTCCATATCTTCAACATCCTTTACTATTTCTCTTGCTAAATTATAAAGAAATCCGATTATTGCAATTGATATAACTTTACTATTTGTAGATTGATAAACTCCTGCAGAACCGAATAAAACAACCATAGCAACTGAAGCGCTAATTGCAATATTTCCTGGGAGGCCGCGATTTTTTAGATTTAAACTATAATTTGATTCAGACTCATAATTAATTAAAAGTAATAATGCTATAAACCAAATTAATATAGATGGCGACCATGATTTGAAACCATTATTAGAGTCATGAGCTAAGAAACCGGCTCCAATCATAGAAATTAAAGAGATAATCATTAGAAATATAATTGCCACTTTTGCCTCTTTTAGAGATATTTTTCCAGACGGTAGTGGCCTATTTGGCTTACCAATTTTATCTATTTCAAAATCAAAATAATCGTTTAATGCATTCCATGATGCCATAAATGAAAATACAGATAAGGCTTGTAAAATAGTAATGTGAAGTAAATAGTCATGAGGAATACTTTCTAGCGCCATTATAGCTCCGAGAAATACTGCAATAACGCCTCCTAAACTATTTCCTGCACGGAAAAGAGTTAGCCATGATTTGTATTTGTTGCTCATATTTAATACTGTGGAGATGTTATGTAAACTTGACTTTATTGGCTCATTACTACTGAAGCATCATTATTTATAGCCCAAACACATACTGTGTAAACACTACCTCGAAATTCACCCCTAGTGTGTCCGATTTTATCAAATCTGATATCTTTTGCTAGGATATTACCGACTTGATTCATTGTTGCTCCCCACCGAAAACGATTGTTTAGATGAT
This sequence comes from Candidatus Poseidoniales archaeon, assembly GCA_003602595.1. Classification (GTDB taxonomy): domain Archaea; phylum Thermoplasmatota; class Poseidoniia; order Poseidoniales; family Thalassarchaeaceae; genus MGIIb-O3. The sequence goes on from QQRX01000001.1 coordinate 7,309, forward strand.
CAAATATTTCAACAGTATTGGCCGAACCTTGTTTTTCAAGAAATACTCTAACAGCTTCTCTTAATCTTCTAGTTCCAGACATTTTATGCCCTCACAGAATTTTCTTTACTTTCATTAAATCTTTTTACAAGACCATTCCAACTAGATTTATTAATTGCTACAGGCAATATAGTATTGCGCAATGGTTGCCATGTATCATCAGAGGATAATATTCCGCTATCATTTACCAATAGACCATTATTTTGACTATTTACTGACTCAGTAGTATCATTTGTTTGTATTAATAAATCAAAAGATACTATTCTACAAGGTTCTGCTCGTTTCCTATAAGTTATCTCATTAGTATCATATATATTCTGATTCATGAACTTATGAAGGGCAATTAACATATTAAGAAAGGCAGAAGAGAGTATAGTGAAAGTGAAAGTGAAGATTAATGTAAAGAGATTCATGCACTGTTTTCATAAACATTAGTCATTCACGCCAACTTATCGCTCGTGTGGTGTAGTTCGGCCCATCATGTCGCCCTCTCGAGGCGACGACCCGGGTTCAAATCCCGGCACGAGCACCAAAATATATCACAAAATATCTTTATTAAATCGTAAAATATCAGATAAATACATCTTTAGTATGTAAAGAACCTTGCGGATATAAATTATGTCTATTTGCATGATGTACTTTCTCCATACCTGTTTCATTGTGTGCATATGTTATCTCTCCTGGACTTACGAACCAATTCCAATTTTTCTGGAAAATTAAGGCATGTTCCTTGTTTTGACAGATTTTTTTAGGTATAGAATGATACATAGCAATCTTGTTTGTTGATTTTTGAAAGTACTTTCCAACTACATCGGGTAGCATTTTACTAATCCAAGTATCTGAAATGACTTTGATTTCTCTAGGTATTATATATCTAGGATTATCTAGTGGAGAAAGTATTTCTTCCATTGCTTCTGTAAAGAGTTGTGACTCTAAATCGTTGGAATATTCCAAAAAGATACGTAGCCAACCACCCCCTCTTTCTCCTGCTGAAACTGTGGCATTGTATTGAATTAAACCAATTTCCTTAAAAGAACGTACTACAGATTCTGCTATTGAAATTATGAGATTTTCCTCTGTCCATTCAGCCCTTCCTATTTTCAAAGATGAGGGGAATCCTTGTCCAAAATCATTTTTCATTTTTAATTCAAATGCCTTTTTGGCTTGTGAATTGAAAGGTTGACCAAGAGCCCATAATTCTCTTATTCTTTCTCTATCCCGGGATCTTTGTATCATTTCTTCATTGAAAATACTCATTATATCCGAAATTCCTTCGGGCCTTGCTTCGGTAAATGATGCATGAACATGGCCGACGCCTTTCTCAATAGCGCCATCATCACAAACACCATATAATTTTGAATGCTTTTTCTTGAAACGAAAATAATCATCAAATCCTTTACTAAATTCTTCAGCTAAACATACAATATCCCAATTATTTGCCACTTTCTCAGGATTATCCTTATCCAATCTGAAGGAACGACCTCTTAATTGATTAATACTCATGCTTGTAGTTACGGTAGTCAAATCAATCAGAACATTGATCTTGCTAGCATCCCATCCCTCTCCCAAAAGTCCTCTAGTGCCCACCAAACATTTAGTAACTCCTTCTTGGAATAAATCAGTGATCATCTCAGTATAATATCTAGGAGTCCACTGAGAACCTCGACCACTTATTTCATAATATCCTTCTTTCTTTGACTTAACAAAATTAATGTCTAAATCTCTATTTTTGACCCAATTGTTAAATTTGGGCATAATTTTTTCAGATAGATCATCGTCAACTAAAACGGTTGAACCAGTCATAAGTATCGGATCTAATTTATCTGTGTATTTATCTTTTAACAATGCTCTAAATGCAGCTATAGCTCCTCCTGCTTCCTTATCAAGAACATTATGTATTAATTTTGTAGCAGAAGTTTTTTCAAAATCAGTAACAATAACTGCCCGGATATTATCACCAAGTACATCCATTTCAGATGAGAGGATATTAATTAAAGCAGAATATTTTGCAGAAGCATATGCCATCACTCTTCCTATTGGAGATGCGCAAGATTGCATGCCGGTTTCGGTTATTTGAATCCCCAGCATTCGTAATTTTTTCTTTGCATCATTAGCCAAATCATGATCTTGTTTATTTTTTGAGCGTATTAGTCCATTTCTTATATATCTGTCAAGTAAAGGCATTAAGATGGCATGTTGAGTTAGATTGGCATCAATTATGTTTCTCTCCAAAGGAGGTATTGTACCAGGTAAACTCAATCCTTTTTGAAATAAATACAATCTTGAGAGATTCGCTAAAGATTCATCTCTTTTAACAAAAGAATTCCAATTCTTGGCAGCACCCCCTGGTAAATCAAGATTGGAAAGTACATCAAATAACCAGGCATCTAATCCTTGACATCTATTTTCTGAATTAGAATTTGGTTTTCTACTAATTTCTTCCATCAAATTATTAAAATCTTTATCAACATTAGCAATATACTCCAACTCATCGGTCGTAGGTCTGACGAAATACACTAAATCTTGGTAAGGGGAAAGATTGTAATTTTTGACAAGAGCAGGGACTGGTACTTCATAATCAATTTCTCCGAAAAACTCTTGATAGCGTTTTAAATCTACTAAATTAATCCCATCAAAATTTGGAGGCGTAGCAGTCAAACCTAAGACAATAGGATTTCCAAAATATTCACGGATATCTGATAGAATCCTTCCCCAATGGCCTAATAGGTGATGACATTCATCTAAAATTATTAGTCCAATGCCTGACTCTCTTAGTATCTCTAATTTCTCTTTTGCTGAATCATGCAATAACCATAATGCATTTCCCTTCGTTGCATAATCATCCCTTACTCTCTTTCGATAAATGCCTAATCTTTCTTTGTAATATTGCAAGTTATGTTCTTCGAGATCGTGTATCCATTCTTTGGCTATTTCATGATTAGAGGCCTCACCATCAGAAATAAGTTTTTCAATCCAAATCGACATAGCAGCATCATCTAAATTATCATCATTCTTTTTTGGAAGAGTGAGAGATTGATATGTTAAAGAAGTAAGTAAACTATCCATTCTAGGATATGTACCTATTTTCTTATCCTTTCCATCTAAATCGAATAGTTCTCTTGCTCTAGCTATCCATTGAGCTTGGATTGCTGAGTTAGGACTTAAAATCAATGCTGGTAATCTAACTAAATCGGACCAAATATATAATCCTAAGACTGTTTTACCAGAACCTGGAGGGGCAACTATTAGTAGATTTTTATCATCTTTATTTAATTGCTTACTGACAATACTAGAAGATTCGACTTGGGATGGCCTAAGTTCCCCTTTGAACCTAATTTTACCAAAATTCGGTTCAGGTTCAACAACCACAATGCGGGCTCTGCATTATAGTTCAAAAAATATTCCCGAGGTACATGCTTTTTATATCAAGTATAAATTTGTTAAATATTACAGACAACTATTCATATCATTAAAGGAGGGTGCATTGTCATGGAAGTATGTAAGTTTGAAGAAATTGCTGACTTACGAGATAATCAAAAAATAATACCACTATTTACTCTTAATTCGTTATTAATGCCTGGAGAGAAAATGCTTATGCGTGTTTTTGAACCTAGATATAAACAAATGTTAGATGATGTTGTAATAGATGATTTATCCTATGGGCACGTCATGACCAATCCCGCAATGACGATAATGAATGACTGGTCTATTCCTTTTGATATAGGTACATTAGTAAAAGTTGAAAAAATGGAAGAACAAGGCACAAATATAATTTATGATGCTATTGGTAAAGAAAGATTTAGGATTATTTCATTAATAGAACCGTCATTACCTCCAGAGGATTTTGGCAGTATTTTCCCATCTGTAAGTGAATTAGAGGAAAGATATTTGGAAGAGGATCCTAATGGCAAATTATATTCACGTGCGTTAATAGAAATACTACCTCCTTTAAGAGGAGAGTTAGATATAACAAAATGGGATAATCTACTTACTCTTTGGGAACACTATATCAAACAAATAATTGAATTAACAGGGATTAGTGAAGAAATCAAGGCACATATTGGAAACATGAGAGAAATATTCTCCAATCCTACAGAGGAATCTATTTGGTCATTAGCCTCCATGGTAATTGATACCCAAGAAGGACAAGTATCTTGCTTGAAGGCTGAATTTGTNAAGGAAATAGTAAGCATAATTGAATCTAATTTACAAATGAAGATGAAAAGAATAAGTATCTTCCGTGAAGGAAATGAATGAAAAAAATTTATCAAAATTAATATTGAATTCTTTCAGAACAATCTTAAGTGTTTGTACATTGGATAATTAAGGTCTGAATGCGTGTAGAACAAGATGTTAAGCTAACTTTTAATGATGTATTAATAAGACCGAAGCGCAGTACACTTGTTTCTAGATCGGATGTTAATTTAGAACGTGAATTTAGTTTTCGACATTCAGATGAAAAATGGTGTGGTGTACCAATAGTGTCTGCGAACATGGATACCACTGGATTATTCTCTGTTGCTAAAGTTTTACAAAAATACAAAATGTTAACATGCACTCAAAAATTTTATTCCACAAAGGAATATTCTAAAGCATGGGAACAAGGAATTGACCCAGAGTATATCGCAATAACATGTGGTTCAACAGAAAATAGTTTCGATCTTGTTAGGAGAAAAGTTGCAACTAACAAAAATCTAAAAATGATATGTATAGATGTTGCAAATGGTTATAGAGAAATTTTTCTTGAATTTGTAAAAAGAGTTAGAGAAGAGTTTCCTTCCAAAATAATTATCGCAGGGAATGTTGCAACAAGAGAAATGACGGAAGCATTGATTCTTGCAGGTGCTGATATAGTAAAAGTTGGAATTGGCCCTGGCTCTGTATGCACTACAAGGAAAGTAGCAGGAGTAGGTTATCCACAATTGTCTGCAATATCTGAATGTTCTGATGCAGCACATGGGTTACTAGGCCATGTTATGGCTGATGGAGGATGCTCATCTCCAGGAGATGTTGCAAAGGCATTTGCTGCAGGTGCAGATTTTGTAATGTTAGGAGGAATGTTTGCCGGGCACGATGAGTCGGGAGGAGAAATAGTCGAAGGAGAGAATGGTAAAATGTACAAATCATTTTACGGAATGTCATCGGCGAAGGCTATGGAAACTCATTATGGAGAAATTGCCAAACACAGAGCTCCTGAAGGTAAAGAAGTTCGAGTCCCATATAGAGGCCCGATGGAAGATACTATTCAATCAATACTAGGGGGTTTGAGGTCTGCTTGTTCCTATGTTGGAGCGAGAAGAATCAAAGATTTACCTAAATGTACTACTTTCATTAGAGTTACTCAAACTACCAATGAAGTTTATCAGAGATTTAATGTTGAGGAGTAATTTTCATAGATGCCCTGTTATCAATAATTTTTCAATCAAATTATTGGCATGTAATCTTCCATCGTTTAGATTCCAATTTTTCTTTAATATAGATAATTGACCTGCCAAGTCAGTCTGCCAACCATTTCCAACTATACAATTCCACACTAGTTCTTCAATACGAGCGGTAGAAGGTAAAGATTTATTCAACACTGGTTTAACTAGATTTGAAATTGAAACTGATTTATTCTCAATATCAAGATCGGCCCAAGAAATAGACAAGTTAGTCAGATCTATTTCATCAATCCAACTGTAATTTCCCATATACGGTTTTTTTACTTCTGTTATAGGAACGGTTTTGATAGAACCCTCGTTTACCAGAATTTCTTTAATTTTTGAAAAAATCGGATCATAGGCATTGTCCAAGGAATCATCAATCCAACTGCCCGATAAAGCCCATGGCCGTAAATATTTCAATCTGGTACTGGAAGGAGATATTGCCTGTGCAAGTGCGTGTGATTGTAATATTGAATTCAATGGGCCTTGTTTACGATCTCCATATGCCCCAGTGAATCCATCGACTACTTTACTTGAAATAGTAAGGTGAGTATTATTATTTTTTAGATTAGAGCCTAAAAGAATATCTTTTTTTAAAATATTTATACGAGGGAAATTGGTTTTATCACCTTCAGAAAATGATCGGCGATAAGGGATATTTTCATCCAATAGCGCGGCTTCAAGAGGAGTTAATGCTAATGCACCCTGTAAAGTAGGAGGTGCAAATAAAAATATTTTTTTTCCAGAGTTTTTAATATGTGATGAAAACTGAAGAAAAATATCAGCAACAGAAACAAACAAATCATCCTGAAGTAAATCATACATCATAATTACGAAGTAGAAAAGGTAATTGAAAACTTCTATTGAGAATTATTCTACCATTAGTCTTAATTGATCTCTTTTATATGTCCATGAATCAGGAAGAGTTCCATTTCTTTTGTAATAACGAGATAATCGACGTATTTTTGATTCGCATAATGACAACTGTCTGCGATTGTGTAAATCTTTAGAATTATTATTCAAATGATCAATTAATCCTAGAGCCCGACGCATTAAATTCATCATGTCCTCAGGATATGAAGTAGTTATATCATTTCTTAAAAGAATTTTTGAAATTCTTTCCCCCATCACTAATCTTACATTAGGCACTGCATAGCGATCTCTTAAGATAGTACCAATAGAAGCATTAGAGTATCCAGCATTTGAAAGTTCGACTATTAACTTCTCTACTTCTTTCTTGTCACTATTTGACCAAGCCGAAGGTGCAGTGGAATCGGGCTTCTTTGAGCCGCTACTTCCTTTACCATTGCTGTGCATACGTGCCATTCATAACCACCTTGGATAAGCGTGCGACTAACCCTTCCTCTTTAATCGCTACGGATATAAATGCAGATAAAATACATCAAAGACGGTGTTGTGCTTTACCTAATCTTCCTGGTCCATTAGGCCATTCCCAACCTGGTGCTTCAGCTCTTGCTGAACCAATTAATTGATTGTTTTGAAAGACCAGTACTTCATCCCCACGTCTAATTTCCCCACTTATATTTCTAACATTGGTAGAAAAAAGATCTCCTTTCCAAGAATGATCTTGATATAAAAAAACTCTTGGAAGAGTATCGTATTTATTGAGAATTTTAAGACAGGATTTGGAAAATGCAAATCTACCACTCCTAGGATTCCATTGGGCTAACTGTACCCCATCTTTTTTTATGGTAAATATTGGAGGGCGTCCTTCAACTTTTGAACCTTCTAGCCATGAATCGCTTCCATGTTGGAATCTAGAAAGTGATTTGAGTTTCTCTAAGCGATGGATGTTTTCCTTTATTATTGGTAATTTAAAATCCTCTACAGCCTTATTAATCTCATCATTAAGCATTGAAAGGGCTTCACTAGAGCCAGCAGAAAAATTTTTCCTAGTATCAATGATTTCTACTTTACATTCACCAAAGTCTACTCCAGAGTGATTAATTATCCTTGAATAACCTACTCTATTGACTAAATTGAAAAACATTTCTTTTATGATTCTCAACTCATCTATATCCCATTCCCCTGTCACAGGAATATCATAATTACTGGCAGGCCAGATATCTTCTAATTCCCTAGGAACAAGACCTAATGGTGCAGTGACCATGACTTCGTGAACACCTCTATGATTGATGGACTTAGAGAATCTTTGATGGCTCTGTGAAAGTCTGTAAGGCTTAGTTGCTGAACAAGGCAATAAGACTAGTACCGTCGTTTGATGAGAAGGAGGGGTATGATCAGAAGAAATTCTCTTGTGCCAATCTTGAATTAAAGGATCTGAGCGACTAGTAAAGGAATTGCAACGTAATCTAGCCTTATTTCCTAATATTCTTGAAAGTCCTGATTTTTTTCCTTGTTGATTGCTGATTTTCTTATCATGAATTCTTAGCCTTTCAACAGATTTTGGGCTAGATAGGCATTGTTTTTCCACTAATTCCCTTAAAGAACCATCCCTTATCGCTGCCCTAGTTGCAGAAATTGATTTTTTCCATTCTTCACATTGAGCTTTCATATCTGCAACTTCATTCATAGAATCGTCCACTTCTCTGGGGCCCAAAGAAGTGAGAAGAACATTTAGAGAGGCTGCACTTCTAGAACGAGACAAATCAAACAAATCAACACCTAGCCATGATAGGAGAGCGCAATTATCAGGACCACCAATACCAGGAGTCCAAATTAAAGAAGAAGGAAATCTAATTCTTATGGAATTTAGAGCGTCAACTAGCATGCCTTGAGTATGTACAAGTTGCGGAGAATCAACTAAAATAATTATAGAAGGTTCAATTTCATCATTAAGAAGAGATTTATCATGATGTAGTGATTGCCAGGAAACAAGTAATATTTCGCTACCAATACTTAATTTACCCGAATTAGAATCTACTAGGCTCGGAGGAAGAGTTAATCCTTCAACAGAGGACCATGTATCTACAGAATCAAATGGATAACAAAATTTGCCCCGTGTAGTAATAGAAATATTGGCGGGTAAAGATGTAGAGTCTCTATATGACAAAAAGGGGGCTAAAGAAATAGGGAGGAGTGGGTCATCTTCATTCAGAATAATAGCAGGAGTCCATGAGGTAGGATTCTTTCTATCTCCTAGCGAAAAAATACGAGAAAAACGTATTCTAGAATCGACACCACGTGCCAAGGGTCGCGCCACCATATTTACTACGAGTGATACTTTTCGCTTGAAGGATTCTAATGTAAAGAGTCTTTCGATAAACCGTGGAAAGAGTAGCGGCGTGTGTTTTGACTATTATTTTAGCAATATCATACACCTTAATAGGAGTGAATGCCCAAAGTGAAGAAAAGATAGAAATTTTCAGTAATTCAATTAATACGACTGGCCCTGTTTGGTTAGAATATAATTGTGAACAAACTGCATGTCAAGGGATGGAGTTAATTGTTAATAACAGTGGTTTGATTCATACAAATTCAGATCCACACAAAGTAGAATGGGAGGGAATAGTTGATGGAAATATCTCATGGCAATTATTATTAGAAGAAGACATTAATAAAGAATTGATTAAATTTGACTCCATAATTAGTAACGAAATATGGAGTGAGAAGGAAGATTTACCGGACATAATACCTTCTCCGAGCCAACAAGAAGATTTCGAAGAGATAGAAACATTTTCACAGTGTCAAATGAATCGTTGCCAAACAAATGATCTTATGACAGAAGGAATTGTTTTTGTTGGTGTTTTGGAATCTCTTAATGATAAGGATGCAATAAGGATAGTAGGAAATGAAGGAGATGTGTTGTTACTACCAAATTTTAGATCTTCCAGTGAAATGGAAATAGAAATATGGATGAGGAATAATGAAATAAAGGAGCGAATAGAAAGTCTAAATTCTGGACATGATACTGAATATTTTTTTGAATATCCAGAAGGTGAATTATGGTTAAGAGTGATTTCATCGGTTGAATCAGAATATTCTACATATGAATTTGAAATTGTGAGATATGACGCGAACAGAGAATCCTTAGATTTGAGAGAGTTGACTAATCCATGGACGCATGGGGGCGCTTTAGCGTTCAATGATACTTATCATGGCCATATTGCTGCTTCAGACAAGGAAGGTGATTCTGTCCTAATAGAGCTTGGGTCCAAGATGTCTATAAAGCCCATTTGTCATTTCTCTAATGATTTCATTTTGGATATCATAATTCATGAAATAAATTCGATTGAAATAAAACATTTAGAAAATATAAGTTCATGTCCTGAAATAATAAATTCGACATATTTAACAATCTCAATAGAGTTTAGAATAAAATCTAATTTTACGCAACCATGGTCGATAGGGATAAATACTGATTTTTACGGAGATGGAATGACTTTAGGAGATGCTCCTGATTTTATCTGGCTACCGGAAAAAATAGACCAACGTTGGGAATTAGTAGATTCAGGAATGGGGGAATATTCTGGAAGTTTAGGGATTCAGGATTATATAGATATTTTTGCTTTTGAAGTTACTCATGAGAATGGTTCTAAGGTTTATTTCAATGATACTGAGGGAGAAGTAAGTTTCAAAATTTTAGTACTAAATCAAACTACTGGAGCTATAATTAATTCTACAGATCAGAATTTAATAATTGCTCCTCAGGGAATTCATGCTATTCGAATTGAAAAAAATAATAGTAGTTCTGAACCTATAAATTATTATTTCAGAGCACCAGAAATTAGAGAATATCAAATTGAGAATATAGAATTAGAAGATTTATCAAGATTGTTTACCAATTTCTATATAATTGCTGGAGTAATGTTTCTAACACCGATGATCATAGTGATTTGGTGGAATAGAAATACTATATTTAAGGGCGATAAAAATAGTATTCATATTGAGCAGCATGAATTAATAATGTTAAATAAATTAAAAGATAGAATAGTAAAAAAAATAGATAAAGAAATAATTCTTTCATCTTTAAATCAACTTGGAGATAGCCCATGGGATTCAGTGATACAAGAATGGGGCAAACCCACCCTTAGGCATATGACAGATAATCTAGAGATATATCTGTGGAAGATAAGTGATTTAGATATTTTACTTGGAATTAAGATAAATAAGCACGCATGGGATTTGGCAGCAATTAGAATATATTCATCCGAGGGAGAATCGGTAAGAATAGATTCTATTGCTCCAGAAAAGATTTTTCAAGAAGATGAAATTTATTTAGATAATCTAAAACCCAAAAGGAATCTTTTCTTAAAGATTGGATTAAAAAATAAACCAATAAATGTGAATTTTCAAATTTCTGGAATGGTAAATGGAGAACCTGTTGCAGCCGCTTCGAATAAAACAATAAATTGGGAAGAAGAATAGTCATTTTCCTCTGCGATTTTTGGCTTCTTCAACAATACTATCTTCAAGAGATAGAGGATTACTAATATCAGATTTTAATTCTTTTAGTTTATTTTTTAAAGACCTAGAAATCTTTTTTGGAATATCTAATTTCAATAACACGGTAACTGATCCTCTCCCTCTACTTGATCTCATATGTGGCAAACCACGTCTTGGTAATGCTATTGTGTCTCCAGGTTTAGAATTTGGAGGTATTTTTATTTGGAGTTCTTTACCATCAATATGAGGTATTGTAACAGTAGTTCCCAATAACAAGTCTGCATAATTAACAGGTAATGCCATTAAAATATCTGCCCCATCTCTTTCAAACCACGGATGATCTGAAACTTCTATCTCAATAAACAAGTCTCCATTTTCTCCAATGTTACCACGAGGAGGTTCTCCTTGACCTGAAATTTTTATTCTATTTCCTGATGCAATTCCTTGAGGAACAGAAAATTTTATTTTTTTATTTTGGTAAGATTTCCCAGCACCATTACAAGATTTACAAGGGTTAGTTACTATAGTCCCCGTTGCATTACAAGATGGACAATCAGAAACTACTTGTTGTGCAAAAGGACCTACTCGTTCTATCCTTTGAACTCTTCCTCTGCCGTTACAAGACGGACAAGATCTGGTGCCATTGGGGTCTCTGGAACCACTACCATTACAATTATTACAAGACGTTAAGGCTTCAATTTCTATTTCATCATCTAGGCCATCATATACGGATTGAAATGGAACTGTATGTCTAACAAGTAAATCTCCTCCTTTTTTTCTACGATTGTTCGATCGAGAGCTACCAAAAATTTGACCAAAAATACTTTCAAAACCTCCTCCAAACAAATCATCAATATTAATATTGACACCTTGGAAACCTCCTGGACCAAATGGAGAACCTCCGGGCCGATTGTGCCCGTAGGTGTCATATTTTTGTCTTTCTTCTGGATTTGATAGAATAGCATATGCTTCTTGTATCTCCTTGAACTTATTCTCAGCACTGGGGTCATCAGGATTTTTATCTGGATGGAATTTTCTAGCAAGACTTCGGAATGCTTTTTTGATTTCAGATTCACTAGATTCCTTAGAAATACCAAGAATTTCATAGTAATCACGCTTATCTACCATATGAACCGCAACCTTTCCTAAACACCGACTTTTTTCAACCGTTCCCTTTTCAAGAAAGATAATTGCCACAAGTGCCGCAATAATTTGTTCCCCCGTCATTCAACGAATTACAAGAATTACATGACACTACTTTATTCATTTTCTTTAATCCTGATGTATTCCATTTATCATCAGAAGAAACATCAAGTTCTGAATATGACTTTGGTTTGGTATTTTTTTTACTTTTGTCTATCTCTTTTTGCGCAGCATTATCAATAATATTATCCAATCTTGATTTGAATTTTGAAAATATAGATGTTTTTATGTCCTCATTATCTTTTTCTTCGATGATTTCTTTATCAGGCATTATATCTAAATTACTTTCAAAATCATTTAAAGAATTATCATCAGATTTTTCATTATTGATATTTCCAATCTTTCCTTTCATTAACTTTTCAGACTTTTGGGCATTCTTACCTTTGATATTGCCCTTAGCTTTCAGTTCTAAATTTCTTATTATGGAATCGTCATCTTCCCATAATCCTTTATCCTCTAATTTATATGATTTCGAAAGTTTACGGATTGCTTTTGAGCGATGATATTCATGATCTTCAATGATATTATATTTTAGAACCATCAAAAAACCCAAAAATAATGAAAAACCATATGCAAGTAATTTTGACAATGTATCATCTGAGAGCACTCCGTCTAAAGCGGGCAAGATAGTTCTCAAAGCAGTTAGACAGAAAATTGGTGCCGACAGAAGAGCGAGGGACATTAAAGGTGAACGTTCCGCCATAGTCTTGCCTCATAATTTACGGTTTGAAGTATTCGCGTATATGTGACATTGATAGATAGTAATATGGCCTGATGCCTTCTGGTATTATTATGACATACACAATAAAAGTCTCTACAAAAATTCAACCACACGAAGATGCAGAGAAAGTTATTTTTTCCATAAAAAATATATTTCCAGATTGGAAACCCAATAAAAATATAAAAAAAGAGCTTTTTCCTACTAAAAGAGAAACTATTGAAGTAAGTGGAAATTCTGAATCTATAGATATTTTTATGCAATCTGTTACTTCTCAGAGGATATTAGACACAGCTTTTGATGCCATGACAATGAATATCAATGTTAATAATACTAGTTTCTCAATATCTAGGCAGGCCGCAATAAAAGGTAGAGTATCATTTGTTATTGATGAAAAACCATTAGGAGGAATAATGGATATCGAAATAGAAAGAGAAAACCTAGAAATATGGCTTGAAGATGAAACTTGGCATCCAGGAAGAGAAGAAATTCCTAGACAAGTTAAAGATGATTTGGCTATGAATAGAAGAGGAGAACCAGTTGAGTGGTTTGATAAATTTGGTAATCCGACTATTTCAACATCAAAGGAAGAAGAGTGAATGACCTATTAATATGTTTTTTTTACGTTAAATTGATTGCTGAAGACATGTAGGCTTTGTTGTGGCAGAGGAATACGCAGTCACCGTTGAAACCGAAGATGAGGAGGTTAGTCGTCTAGGCGTATTGAGAGTTATATGGCATGAATTGAGTGGAGGAGTTGGTCCTTGGGGAGCTTTTAGGCCTATTTTTTCCATACTTGTTTCTTTAGTTCCCTTCGTTTACCTAGGACAACATTTCAATGGCCACCATAACAAAGCATTTGGATGGACTTTAATACAATTGCCGTTGATATTAACTGTACTACTTTGGCCAATACTATATATTTGGTCAATTATAGATTCATGGTGGTTCTCAAATAAAATAATTGCTTTAAAAAATATTTCTAAGAGTTAAAAGTCCTGAGGTAGTTCAATAGGGCTAAAAAGATGTCCTGGCTTAGTAGATTGAGACAATTGGTTACGAGTTATAGATTCCCAATCCCTTAGAAGTGTTATAGCGTTTATGAAAGGAAGTTCCGTAGAATTAATGACTGTTCTAATAATAGTATCGAAAATATCCATCCTATCACTGTCAACGTTTTCCAATATAGTTTCTAATGGGAATGAAGAAATATTGGATGGATTAGTGGAGTCTTTTACTGGAAATGGAGACATTATGGAGTCTGGTATCATCTCATTTTCTTTTTTTGCCTCAGATTCCAAAGATTTTGATAAAATTTTTATGTATTTAGATAGTACCAAAGAAACCTCCACCAACGGAAGATTATATTGATTAACAAAGTTAACCATATTTTCTTGAAGGAATAATAATTTCTCTTCAACCGTAGAATTTACGTTCGGAATTCCGTGATTGGCTTCAGACATAATTCTCCGACCACGTAACTTCAAATTAACTAGACACTATGTTGTTCTATCATCATATCTTATTGGAGAACCACTATTGCCTCGAATCCCATCCAATAAATCATCATTAATTTCAAAATAGTCGTTAAGCCAGTCTCCATCAGTATCCCAATTTTTTGGATCAGTTCCTTCGGCAATCATATCTCCATCTAAATCTAGATTCCACCAGCCAAATACATATTCACCGAGTCCGATATTTGGTAGATGATATTGATCGCCAGCAAATCTATTGTATTGATCTGTCCATGCTCCATTTGTTAGAGTTATGTCATCTGATGCATTAATAATTTCATAGTTTTCATCATTATCATTAATCACTAAAGCATAAAGAGAATCAGTTTCACTAATCCTATTCATACGTAAATAATTGGTGGAAATTGCAGTATTTCCCGAGCAAGTACCTAGCAAAGATTCTCTAAGTTGCCACCATTCTTCAACAATATCTCCTGAACAATCATATAAATTAGCGGCACGAACGAGAGAAGGTGAAGATAGTGTAGCATTAACAGTTGCATAATATTCTTGGAAGTTAGTATATGGTTGATAAATACACGAACCAGAAGAACAGACCCAATCTCCATCATTATCTGCATCTTGACCTGCATCATCTGGATTAGTCGGGTCATGAGTAAACCATGTCCAGTTTAGTGATGGCCTAGATATGTAACCTTTTGAGACATCGACTGGTTTCCAATTAGTAGAAGATACCTGATACCACTCCACAGCAATTTGTAGATAAGAGGACCAATTATCATTAGTCTCATTCCATCCTCTTGAATATTCATAAAAATCTGGCATCATATCACCGTCAGTATCATTATCAAGAGGGTTCGTTCCATATTTGAAAATTTCACGTCCATCGGAAAGGCTTCTGTCTCTGATATAATTTGTCACAAGACCATTCTCAAAAATTGGGGTCATGATTATTGAATCGTCATCTGAATCATCATCTAGAGGATGAGTACCATTTTCATATTCCATTAAATTATTGAAATATAACTCTAAAACTCCGGAATCCAGCTGATCTTCATTAGAACCTTGGATAAATTGTCGATCAACCCATTGTCCTTGGCTTGCAGGAGTATCATCGAACGATCTATCATACCACCCATCTGAATCAGGATCATAAGAGACATCTAGTGGATTTAGCGGGTTCAATGACCAGCGATATGCATTTACAGGTAAAAATTCACCATAAATAGAATAACAATACTCCCAACCATCTGTCATACCATCCCTATCTGAATCGGCATCATTTGGATCACTAATACCTGCCAAACTAATATTGAAATTATTAGGATCGACCTCATTTATCAGACCTACTTTTTCGGATGAAGAAATACTCTTTGATGAGAATAAAGTGTATAGAACACTTTTCGCAGCCAAAGGTGAGAGTCCATTCTCTTCAATTTGAGCAGTGATTGCATCCGAACCATATGAAATAAGGCCTGAACCATTTGGAATAGTATCTATTGCAAGTCTTTTACCATATACTCTTGAGTCGTATTCTGCCAAATTATCAAAAGATTCTGAATCAGATATTTCACCATCTCCATTACAATCGAAAGAATCTTGATCAGAGTCAATATTTACATCGTAATCGGTTAGTGGATTCATAGACCATGAATTATTTTCAAGATTCCATTCTGTGAACCAATATTCATAACCATCACTCATACCATCTCTATCTGTGTCTTGAGAATTAGGATCAGTGATTCCAAATATTGATTCCAACAGTGGTTTTGCTGGTTTTCCAGACTCCCAATCCACAAATTGCTGCATTGCCAAATCAGCACGACCTTCTTTGGAAAAGATTATTCTATAGATTCTGTTTATCGATTCTTGATAATCTATTGAATTTGCTTCATCCCAGAATTTAGGGGCATCATAAGGAGAAAGTCCACCATTTACAGGATTATTATTTGTCATATTTAATTCTACAATATCGGTTATTCCATCATTGTCAGAATCATAATATCCATCTCCCGGAACTAAGGGATTTAGAGTCCAAACTTGATCTGTTGAGTTCCATTGAGTGAATAATAATTCTATACCATCTAGAACACCATCACCATCAGAATCTGGATTATTTGGGTCTGTGGTGAGGCCGGTTAAATTTATTTGTTCTTCTGAAATAAAATCTCCAAATGATAATGCTGAATCAGCCCCCACCCAAGGTACAGGAGTTATTTCACCTAAGACGCTCATTAAGAAAAACTGAGGGGAAGAGATAGAATTATCAATTTCACTTAGATTGGTTGAAATTGAGTTATATTCTTCCCAATTATTCATTCCGTCTCCATCATAGTC
The DNA here is from genome assembly GCA_003602595.1 of Candidatus Poseidoniales archaeon. Lineage (GTDB taxonomy): Archaea > Thermoplasmatota > Poseidoniia > Poseidoniales > Thalassarchaeaceae > MGIIb-O3. The sequence goes on from QQRX01000001.1 coordinate 23,871, forward strand.
TTCTAGATTATCCTTTTCATTAACAGGATTTAATGACCATTTTTGATCAAAAATACTCCACCTAGCATGATAAAATTCCCAACCATCTGGCATACCATCTCTATCAGAGTCAGCCTTTAATGGATCAGATGTGCCTAGGTCTGAAGGAATCATACCATCAACCAAAAAAGAATAAAATACAGTAGATTGATCACCAAAAGGAGTATCCGCTAATCCTTCCCATGATTCATGAGATAGTTGTGTTGAAAAATTATCAGGATAGGATATTCCAGAGGAAGTACTAGATTGGTACAATATATCCGACATCAAATAATATTCCATCCAATTAACTAATTGTTCATCTAATTCTAATATTCCATTATGATTAACATCATACCCATCTCCATCTGGATTACTCAAGTAATCTGAGCCATTTAGGGGATTTATTCCTGCATTTCTTGATGACCAACTGCACTTATATCTAGCTTCCCATCCATCTGGTATTGTATCTCCATCAGAATCTATCGAGTTAGGATCTGTACGAGACCAATTTAGAGCAGCTTCAGCAGATTCGCCATGACTATCCAAACCCTCTCGTAAAGTTAAATCAAGTAAATTGCTCCATCTATACTCACATAGATTACTCAAACCGTCACCATCTGCATCTTGATCAGCGTCTAAGGGATTTCTAGGATCTAAAGACCAAGAATTACCGCCTGTATAGGTATCACCAATCCATCTTCTGTTCTCTATTTCCCATCCATCTGGCATACCATCTCCATCTGAATCTGGATTAGTAGGATCAGTTGGACCATCTGTTCCTCCTCCAGTACCCAAGCCAAGCCATCCTTCCATGTGAACTTTAAGAGCATCAATACCAGTTTCTTCATCACAAATATAATTTTTATTAAGATAATGGCATTCAAAAATAGTTGAATTGGTGAACCAACCCCAGTATTCTTCACCATCAGTTAGTCCATCTCCATCTGAGTCCATTTGCCTAGGATCTGTACTATTTACTCCTGCATCAGAAATGGAGCTGAATCTATATTCATCCAAATTAGTCCATAAACGATCAAATAATATTCCTTCTTCTGTGAAATATCTAACTCCATCATAATCAGGATCTCGCGCTGCATCAAATGGATCTGTAGGATCTAAACCATTAATAAACTCCCAACCATCATTCATACCATCTAAATCGGAGTCATTTGATAATGGATTTAATGAGGCGATATTCATATATTTTCCTGGCGAAATGCCAGCAAAAATCCACTCTTGTCCTTGGTTTTCTATCATTGCAAATGAAGTAATTAAGCCGGGTATCCTAGTTTGATTAAGATACATGCCAAGGATACCATCTTGGGCGCTACCTTCTAGACACCAAGATCCATATGATGAACCAATTATTACCATTCCCTGGTATGAAAATACAGATCTGATATCATTAGCGCCATCTAGAATATTTTCTATGTTTAACATCCTATCACTATTAAAAGCCTCAGTGGGCTGAGAAGTTATAAGATCCAATTCAACAAGATAAAGACCTCCTGACATGCCCAGCCATAGACCAGGAGTTGCGCCATCATTTTCCTCCTTTTGTAAAATATTTACCCTAGGAGTAGTTGTGGAATCATAAATATTCTCATTTATAAAATATTCAGCATTAGTTCTATTGAATACCCAATAAGGATTTCCAATAGAATTTGTTCCATCTGTAGTATTCCAAGCGATTAAACCAGAATCAGTTCCTACAAACAATATAGGAATTCGACCTTGCATCTCAACATGAACGGATGTAGTTATAGATGCATTTTCGTGATTAATCAAATTAGAAAGCTTAGTTAAATAATCTATTTCGACATCTTCAACTGAATCTTCAAAATCTTCAGATAGTTGAATTGTCCATATCTTGTCATCACTTGCAATTAATAAATTTAAATCATCACTCTGTGTTTCTAGTTTAGTGATTATTTCTACAGGACCTAAAGAAAATACTTTTTCAGATTCAGTAAGAGGTAATCCATTATCTAATTGGATTGTGTGTAATCCCTTATTAGTTCCAAAAAATAAATAACTTTTTTCCCCTAACTCATATTTCTCCATGACATTCATTTCTGTACCATGTTCCAAAGGAAATAATGATGATGTATTTCTAAAAGGATCTAATACTGTAATGCCGTATTTGGAGCCTACCAGTAATCTATCTCTTTGAGAATCAGAAATTATTTTATGGATTGAGGTATCAACAAATTCTACATCGGATTTATAATTCAAAGAAATTAATTCTCCATCTGCAGAATTGACTCTAGCTCCAGTTATTCCTGGTATGACGCCAAATCCTGAATCAGAATCAACTAAATACTCTTCATAATTACTAAATTCTTCACCCCAGTGAGATGTTGAAATTGTTATATCAGGCGTTATGTAACCATCCCTGTTCTCATCCCAACCATCGGAATCTAAGTCTGTAATTGCATCTGAGGAATTTCTAGGATCAAGTCCGTTATAAGCCTCCCATCCATCGGGTATTCCATCTCCAAGTGAAGTTAGTTCTAAAGCTTCAAAATCGGACCATACATAATAGTCTGAATCTGCAAATCTTGGATCTGTACCTAGCCAACCATCATCTAAAGTAGCTCTTTGAACTTCAGTTTGACAAGAGGGCGATAATCCTTGAATATCCCCAACACACCAAAGGCCGTCTCTTTCGGTAATCCAATCCTCAGGAGAGCCATAAAGATACTCTTCAGTATTTGTGAATCTCTCGCCTATATCAATAATACCATCTTTATTAAAATCAAATCCGTCTCCACATCCCCAAGTAAAATCTTTTTCACATCTATCAAAATCATCTATCAAATCTTTAGGATCGAGAGGATCAAAATATAAACAATCCCAAGCATTTGTTAACGGGTTAATAGAGCCAACTCCTCCATTGGTACACATATATATTTCATAACCATCGGGCAATCCATCGCCATCAGTATCTGCTATTCGCGGGTCTAAATATTCCCTTAATCCAGAAGTAGATTCCTCAGGTGATTTACCAGTTAATGAGTTTCTTTTTTCAGAATCTAAACAAGCATCCAAGGTGAATGGCCAGCAGTATTCCATTAAAGCAGATGCGCCATCTTTATCCCGATCAGTCATATTATCTGTTGCATTGTAAGAATCTAATCCTTCTATTATCAAATTAAAAGAATTGATTTGGAGAATAATATCTTCACTGAAGATAAATTCGTGCATATCTGGTATTAAATCTCCATCTTGATCTGTGATTGGAGGATCTCCTCCCTCTGCTACATTTGGATCAATAGATGAAACTGATGACTGTGGCCTTGTTTGCGATACAAATGCCAAACTAGCCAACATAAGGAGAGATAATAATAAGGCACTAATTTGTTTACGGCGCATTGGTGCTCACCAACTAATAGATTTAGCAAACTAAAGTGATTTATCATACTGATGGAGCGTAGTTCGGACATGAATAAAAAATAAATGATTTGAAGAATTAAATAAACAATAAAAAACCTAATGCAAAGTATAGGAAAAACCATTTATTCATAGACCAAGATACATGCCGCTAGGTTTAACATGAGTCTAAAAATAACTCATCTCGGGTCAGGAAGTAAGGGGAATGCCACTTTATTGAGCACTGATGATGAAAATATTTTAATCGATTGTGGTTTTTCATTATTACAGACTGAAAAGAAACTGAAAAGTGTTGGCCTAGAAGGAGGAGACATTAGTGCAATTATTGTGACTCATCATCATGGAGATCATTCTAATTCGGCAGAAAGGGCTTCAAAAAAATGGGGCTCTGAGTTACATTGTAACATAGAAACAGCGATAAAAATGGGCTGGGAACCAATTAATACATGTAAGACGTTTAACAACCTAGATAGAGTTGAATGTGGCCATAATTTTAGTTTTATAGGCGTTCCAATTCCTCATGATAAAGCTGATAACGTTGCAATTATTACAAACAGTGGAAGAGGAGAAAAGGCCGCCTTCCTTACAGATTTGGGAGAATCTACAATAGAATTAAAAAAATATCTAGAGGGATGTAGGCATATCTCAATAGAAGCAAATTATGACCATAAAAAATTGTTTATGAGTAGTTATCCTGAATCTCTGAAAAGAAGAATTTCCGGCAGGGGCGGCCACTTATCTAATTTTCAAACAGGCAAATTACTCTCTGAAGTTATGCATACAAAATTAGAGAGCATAGTATTGTGTCATTTATCAGATAAAAACAATGCACCACACCTTGCAGAAAGTGAAGTATTATACCATATTGGAGATAAATATAATGGAGATATAGCTATATCTAGACAAATAGGACCGGAATTTAGTCACTACCTAGGGCAACAGGACAAAGAGAAAATCAGAGTTTTTTGATTAATTACCCATTATCGCTCTATGAACTGAATTTTGAACATCCTTCATCCTATCTACTGCTCCTAATTCTCTGAAAACAGATAATGAACTTTGTAAATAATTCATTCTTTGTGAACGATCAGTTTCAACTTCTCCTAGTCTAGACAAAAGTTCTCCTTGCATCATACGGAAATCATTTGCTTCAGCAACTGCTAATCCTCCAAGATAATGATTAGCTGCTTCTTCATTTCTACCTGCATCCATCAATACCTGCCCAAGAAGCAAAGATACTTCAACCACGCTTCTAGGGTCATCCTGTTTAGATAGTTCTTCTAAAGCACCCGAATAATGATGTAGAGCTAACTCGTTATCAGAAACTTTGGCATAATATCTACCAAGTACTGCTCTAGACCTAGCATGAAGGAATGCTTGGCCATTATTTTCAGTTTCTTCGAAAGCGAGTAATGCGTGTTCTCTAGACCTATCTAACTCTCCCATTTCCAAAAATGCAGAAGATAGGCGGATACGAGCATCACATAATTCGGGATTATTCTCAGATTTAAGTAAATCTTCTACATTACCATAAACTTCTAATGCATGTCTAACATCTTTTCTTCTTCTAAAAATATATCCCATATTGTTGTATGATTTTGCTGCACCTACTGCATCCCTGATTGATATTTGAATTTCTAGTGCTTTTCTATGTAATTCCAAAGCATCATCCATTGCTCCACGCTTCACAGCGATATCCGCTCTAGCCGAAAGAAGACGAGATAATTCTGAAATCATCTTATTTTTACCAATACTTTTCATTGCAGCATCATATTCTATTTCTGCTTCATCCCAGTGGCCCTGAATTGAAAGAATATTACCTCTCAATTCCCTTATCAAACCCCAACTACTGTTTTCAAAATCTTCTGATTCTAATGATTTTAGTATTGAATATAATTCAGTATGACCAGCTTTAACTAAATCGTGCCCCTCGGAAATCAAGACCTTAGATAATTCTTCATTATTTTCCGAGAAATGTAAATGATGAATGTATTCAATTCTATCAGCAGCACTTTCATATTTATTCCTATACCATTCAACAGCATTGGAATGTAATTCGTGACGTAATGATTCCTCCATAGATCTTACAAGGAATTCACGAACGAGGTCGTGAACATCGTAAGATTCTGTATCAGATTGCCTAGCAAGACCTTTCTCAACTAATTCATCTAACATATCTGTTTCACTTTCAATAGAATTAATTGCTTCAAGAATGATGGGCTCTCGGAATACTGCTATTGCACCCAATAATCTTTTTTCAGAGCCAGAAAGACGACTAAAAATTTCTTGATCTACAAAGGCTTCTAATGTTGAATGAAATTTTTCACCAACATTACCTCTATTAATTAGCTCCAGAATTAGAGGATGCCCTCTAGATAATGTAAAAATATGCATAAATTGTTGATTTTCAAGATTTGGCATAGTAGTCAGTATTTGTTTACTTGAGTCTTCATCAAGTCCTTCGAGAGGTATAACTAAAGTAACGATTTGGCCACTTGAGTCAGATTCTGGTACGACCATCCTAAATGATCTTGAAAACATAACTAATCCAACTTCTTTTAAATTAGATATTCTAAGAGTCAATCCCCTTAGAAGGGAAATTAAAGACTCATCTCCTACTTTATGCAAGTCATCGATTACCATCAAAGCAGGAGTGCCCATAAGGCCCTGAGAAATTAAATTGACAGCAATGGAAGATTGTGGTACTGGAGTAGAAGCAATATAGTCTGAAAGATTATTATCGCCAATTGCCGATAGCCATTCCGCACACGCTTCAAGGAATGAGCGAGAACCTTCCCAATCTTGACATCTGTGATATAGTAAATTTCTCCTGTGAGTAAATTTTTCTAATAGTTTAGCAGCTAAAGCAGTTTTTCCTATTCCTGCAATGCCAGGGACCAAGATTGAATTTGATTTAGATTCTAGAAGAGCTACCATATTATCAAGTTCTTTCTCTCGGCCGAAGAATCTTCTAGTTCTTGGAATATCATTGAGGTAAGATACAAGTTGCTTTTCAATATGCTTTGATAAATCTCTCTCAATTAAATCAGGAGATAAAGAAGAAAGATCTACTGAACCATTCTCATCCATATATCTCAATATATCAACATGACGCAGGGGCAGGTCTGACATTTCTACAGCATCCGACAAAGGAACATCTTCAGAGCGCCCATCTGGAAGAATTAATCTTACAGTCTGTTGTGAAACTTTGGCCCAAATTTCATCAGCAATTTTAGCCCCTTCGGAGGTTAAAAAATACGCCTTTCTTTTTCTTGAAACACCAGCAACATGTGCTTGCCTCTCTATTAATTGACCATTATCTTTCATACCTGCAATAGCTCTCGGAACATTTGATCTAGCTATTGCAACAGCATTAGCAATACCCATTTGAGATAATGCAAATGGTACCTCTACCTTTCCTGAGTGATCTACAAAGTCCCTAAGATGAAGAAAAATTCTTTCTTGAACTCCAGGGCGAGTTGTAGGCACGCTCGACATAATCGGTCAACACGAATCATCATTCAATAATGTTAGTGAGAAAAGATTCATGCAATTTTAAATTGATGACACATTAATCATAATTATAATAGAATAATTACCAAGAATGATCTGGATCAGGCACCCATTCTTCTTTGTCTGTATCCCATAACCATCCGGGATGATCGTCATGTTTCTCAAGTTTACTTGAATCTGCTCCTACTTGGTTTTCAAGACCGAAATTTTCATCCACTTCAATATCTGTTTTTGGTTGTTCATCAGTTTCTAACTCTATAAAGAAATATCCAAAAGCACCAATTAATAGTATTACTATAACCAAACCAATGACAATTCCCGTGGGGAAGCCACTCTCTTCTTGTGCGCCTTTGTAGATTGTTTCAACAATAACTGGATCTTGTCCTCCCATTACAAATGAAGGAGTGGCTGAGGAACCGGAAATTCTAGAAGCAGGGACTCCCAATTCCCATGTTGAATTAGAAGAAACAACAGTACTATTTACCTGATTACCATTGATTATTACAGATACCTTTTGACCGGGCAAACCAATTCCAGAATAAACTACAACTCCCTCATCATCAACTGAATTACTATCAGGCTCTGAGATTACAAACTGGATAGGCTTTACCTCAAAAGAAACTGGATTAGAGTTTATCTTAGAACCCTCAGAATCAGTAGCTTCGAATATGACATTGGGAAGTGACCAAGTAGAGATATCAGTATCATAAAAATTCATATCAGTCGGATTATAAGTAGCAATTCCAGAATTAGAAACCTTAACAACTATCCCATAATTATCGTCATCGGTCAAATTATCATTATTGAAAACAGAAATATATTCAATATTATCTTCCAAATCACTAAAATAATCAAATAAATTTATTTCCGCAGTAGTACATCTGTTTGATGCTTTAGATACAGTATCACAATACAGTACAATATTTTCCATCCAACCATCGGCACTAAATATTGGCTGGGTATTATCTTTACCTGGAGGATTGTCAGCAGTAATCTCTATTTCAGTCCATGTACTGTAATCATAACCATCATATGATCTAAATCTCAACAA
>QQRX01000010.1 GCA_003602595.1 Candidatus Poseidoniales archaeon
GGTGCTGCATCAGCATCTTTTTTGTTTTTCTTTTCTCTAGGCTATGGTGCTAAATTTATGTCCCCTATTTTGAATAATCCGAAATCATGGCAGATTATTGATTTGTCAATAGCAGCAATAATGTTCACTGTTTCTTTTTTTATTATATCTCCATATTTATTCTAAGAATGGAAATATCTAAGAAAATGATATAATATAATTTATCTAACTTCATTAAGAAGAGATTCTAAGGCAGTTTGGATTTGCAAACATAATGGCCCATAGTGACCGGGTAAATTAGGATCATTAAATATATCATCTAGTGTTGAAGCGGTCATCCCTAATCTTATATCCATATCCTTATTCTTGTTCAATAACCACTTATCTATTGCTTCTTTAGCAGAAGAACGGATGTTCCGAGGGACCTGGGTATCATCCAGTTGTCCTAATACTTGTGCAATCTGTTGGATACGCGTTTCAAGCTCTGACATGACATCATCTCCAAGCGTCCGAACATAGATTCATCCTTAAGAGCATCCCTAGTTTATTACATCTTCAAGAGCCAATCCATGTTGACCATGGCATATCAGTGTTAGCAATTCCCACACCTTCTCCTTTATCGCTTAGAGCTATCATACCAACTGATATTGAGTCATCAATAAATTCTTTTAAACCCCATGAAAGTGCTTCTTTCAATGAATCACTAGATTGTACGAACTTATCTAAAACTCTGTAACTCAGCAAATTATTGGTTATTTCTTCACCATTTCCTGTTGCAGCTACTGCGACTCCTGTTTGAGTCCAAAAACCTGAGCCAGGGAGTGGGACATCTCCAACTCTTCCTGGAGGACGAAAGGAACACCCTCCTGTACTAGTAGCACACGCGAAAAGGCCATTCTTATCCCTAGTTATTACACCAACAGTATCTCCGATATCTTCCACAGGATGGCGTCCCTCTACCTTGGCATTGACAAAACCCCTCTTATCAGCCCATTCTCTTGCTCCTTGCCCAGTTAATCCATTAATTTCTTCATCCAATAATGCTGCTGCAACTCGGATTGGATTTGGAGTATCATGCATGGCAATCACGAAACCTAATCTACCGTCGCAGGTTTGAATCGAGGCATCAAGAAGTACTGAACCATCGTTTCTGAATACTCCTCCAGTGCCCGCGTTGAATACAGGATCATTCTCGAGAATGACACAAGCCTCGATGGCAGCATCTAAAGCAGATCCACCTGATTGTAAGATTCTTGCTGCCTCTCTGACGGCTATTTCTACATTTTCATTTCTTTCTGGACCTGGTCCTGCTCCTCCATGAGCAACTACTGCAGGTATCGCCATAACTCTAATCCTCCTTTGAAAGGTTTATTGATATTTTGAGATTATTGAGTAATTTTAATTGCAATATTAAAGCAATTATAAATATTATACCAGCTACTCTGAAAGAAGTATGATATGTCCAAAAACCACTTCCCTCTACAGTTAATGACCATAAATATGCAGCCAATAATGGACCAAAAATTCTAGCTAACGCTCCATATCCTTCTTGTGCTCCCATAACCATACCTAATTCATAACCTCTTTTTGATGATTCGAAAGTAAGTAGTGACGACTGAGTTGGAGAAAACAAACCATTTCCTATAGCAATAAATGTTGATGAAATAAAAATTAGCCAACTTATGTCGCCAGGAACATATGGTATGCTAGCAATTCCTATGCCACATATTATTGTACCAAAAATCATCAATTTGCTTAAATCAAACATCTTTGTAAGTTTTCCAATAAGTCCTCCTTGAACGATTACTCCTAGTAGTCCTATGTATGCGAAAACCCAACCATTCTCCATAGCATCAAAACCCAAACCTCCATCTTCGATATTCATTGCAGTAAATAGAATAAATATGCCATGTATCATACTAAATCCCATAATAAATAAAAAATTAGTAAAAACCAAAGTTGAGATAATGGGTAATTGTGTTATTTTTCTGATGTTCTTAAGAGTATCATACAAGCCAATAAAAATACCTTCTTCTTTTGGTTCTGATCTTATTTCTAGACTTTCTGGTAATTTTATGAAAGCTAAAAATAATGATAATAAAGATAGTACACTAGATAAAAGACAAGGGAGTAAATATGGATATTGTTTCCAAAAGGTAGTATCAAAAGGTCCACCTATTCCACTGGCAGGATTAGAAAGTAAACCTCCTATGAAAGGCCCAATCATAAATCCAAGACCGAAGGCTGCTCCAATTGCACCCATTCTACTAGCTACCATATCTGGACTACTAATATCTCCAATATATGCCCTAGCAACTGCTATATTCCCATTCCCTGCTCCAGCTAAGAACCTNGCANCTANAGCCATCATCAAACTTCCAGATAGACCAAAAACAGTGAAGAAGATAGTATTCATAAATAAGCCGAATAATAATATTGGCCTTCTACCTACTCTATCACTTAAAGAACCAAGAATCGGAGTAAATATAAATTGGGCAAATGAGTATACAGAAATTATTATACCAACCCACAAATCTCTCCTACCTGTATCAATTATTCCATCAGAAGTAGCCAAATCCTGCACAAAATAGGTCAAGAAAGGTATTACAATGGTGAATCCTATCATATCAATAAAAACTACTAGAAATAGAATAAACATTGGCGAGCGTGGATTGCCTTTCATAGATTTACATCTCTCCGGAGTATGTATTTATTATCAAGAGTTGTAAAGACTTATGCTGAAGGTTGAACATCTTTACCAGTAGAAATTGTATCTACTACATGAGCGAGTCTTTCTACTAAACTTATCTTTTCCTCGGAGCCAACCAAGGCATGATGAAGAACTTCATCTAAAGAATCAACGGGAATTACTTTGACTACATTCTCCCACTTTTCATCGATTAAAACATCTTGCAGGTTTGACCGAGGAATGATTACTCTTTGAATACCTGATTTTGCTGCCGCTTCAATCTTGGCAGTAACTCCTCCGATTGGTAAGACTTCTCCTCTAACGGAAAGAGAACCTGTCATAGCGAGATTTTGATCTATAGGAATTCCTTCAAATGCACTAATAATTGCAGTTGCCATAGTTATTGAAGCACTATCACCATCTACATTATGAGTTCCGGGGAATTGTACATGAATATCGAAATCTTTGATATCTTTGCCGGTTAACTTTTTTACTACTGCACTTATATTTACTACACTTTCTTTGGCTAAATCTGATAGTCCACCAGTTGCAATGACATGTCCAGAACGTCCTTGAGAAGGAGTTACCATAGCCTCTACAGGAAGAACAATTCCAGAGTAATCAGACAATCCACTATCAGCCCCAAGAACTGCTAGACCATTTACCCTGCCTATGCGATTTCCACTGTTCACTAGCATTGAATAATCAGATTGTCTCTCTATATATCTATCTGCAACTTGTTGTTCTAGTGGCTTTGCTATCATCCGAGCCCTAACTACATGTTCAGCGCGAGTAAGTGTAGCGCCCTCTTCTGCAGCCAAATCTCCTGCTATCCTAACTAAACCTCCTAATTCACGCAGTCTAAGAGAGAGTTTTCCTCGACGACCACTTCGCCTTTGAGCCTCTTTGAGGATCAATGAAGTAGAATCCGCATCAAAATGCGGAATAGATTTACCAGAGGATTTGGATTGTTCATTATGAATTTCTTGGGCTATAAAACGAATTAAACGTCTTCTATTTCGTACAGTATCTTTCATATCAGTATTAACATACACTTCATAACCATAACCACGTATTCGACTTCTTAGCGCAGGATGCATTTGTTGAATACCATCTAAATTGCCAGCGGCAATTAATATGAAGTCACTAGGAACGGGTTCGGATTTAGTTAACGCCCCTGATGATCTTTCAGAACGGCCACTGATTGATAGTTTTCTTTCTTGCATTGCTACAAGAAGGGCTTGCTGTTCTTCCATTCTTAACATACGTATTTCATCTATGTATAGCACCCCTTTGTTGGCCCTATGAACTGCACCGGGCTCTACTCTCTCATGGGCAGGTGTAGCAAGATCTGCTCCTGATTGGAATGGATCATGACGCACATCTCCTAACAAAGCACCTGCGAGAGTTCCGGTTGCATCTATAAATGGAGGTTCTTCATTTAATTCATGTTTGATTAACAATTTAGGCATATTTGCCTCCTCTCCAGCTGTCAGCCTTGTCCTCAAAAAGAAGTAGCCGAAAATTAGTAGAAAAGATCCAAAAATGAAAGTCAGAATATCTCCAGAACTAATTGTTGCTAATAATAATGCTGAACCGACAACAAGGGCTATGAATAACAGGGTTCGATTAGTTTTTTCTTTTTGGATTCTAACCTGCGCCTTTCTTTCTGAAAGTATCCTAGATCCTCTACCTGCAGGAACTGTACGAACTCGAGGTTCATTTTCATCATCTATATTTCTGTATACTAAAATATCTTCTAAATGTTCTTTGGGAAGAAATTCTGTCATAGATCTAGCAAGCATTGATTTCCCAGTTCCTGGTTCACCAACCATTATCACATGCCTTCTCTGTTCTGCTGCTTTACGAATAACAATTGCTGCCGCCTCTTGTCCTATTACTCTGTCAACTAATTTTGTTGGAATAGGTACATCGGCAGTAGATTCCATCTTGATATCTTTAATCCAATCTTCCACAGGGATGTCGCATATCTCATCTTTATCTTCTGAAACACCGAATGCAGCACCTTCAGACCATGAATCAAGAGGATCTGTAGGATTTTCAACCTGACTTTCCTGTGATTCTTCAACACTCATACTAAGCCCTCGCGATATATCCTAAGCATAGGACCTTCTTGAAGGTGTGTCACCACAGTGAAGTATCAAAAAATTAATTTTTAAGAAATATTACGAAATAATTATCTTAATCGATTAGGTTTTTTGTCTTTTAGAAATAGAAATTGCAGCACCCAATAGCGATACTATTCCCAATAATGAAGAAAATCCCGGTAGTATAGATTGTCCTGCTCTATATTGTGCATTATCTCCAACGCCGTTTCCATCCATATCTTCTGTCTCAGTAGGATCATTAGGGAAGGCATCTAAAGAATCTATGACTCCATCTCCATCGGTGTCAACATTGTCAGAGTTTGGATTGGTATCTTTATTTGCATAAAATTTTGCTTTTTCAGTAGTTTCTCTGATCCAACCTTCTGAATCTACTGCATCGACATCTAATGTGATATAGTCACCATTTACTAGGCCGCTTCCACTCTGAGGAATAATTGAAAAAGAATCTAAATGATTTACTGTCCCATAAGAATGGCAAATACCAGTAACACCGTTACAAATATTCCAAGTAATTTTAATTGACGATAATTCTACATCTCCCACATTTTCGACTTCAAATATTGGTTCTGAACCATAACTAAGAGAATCAAAGGAAACGGACAAATCACCTTCATTATATTCATCGTCCCATGTAAGAATTTTGTTAGACATAACAGAAATGTAGAATGAATTTGTAGTAGATGCTCCATGTCTATCTGTAACAGATAAAGTGATAGTTTTAGTTCCCGCTTGGTCATAAATAATAGATAATTCATGAGATAGTGGATCAAGTGTAACAGCACCAATTGGGTTACTAGACACGGAAGTCCATATTTCATCGATAGGATCGTCTACATCTGATAAGAATTCAGTGAAATCAAAAATTGTTATCTCATTTAATTTGACTTCAGAGTGACTGAATTGAGATAAGTCGATAGTAGGTGGGTCATTAACATTGAGAATATGAAAAGCGATACTGGTATCTGAGAATTGTTCTCCATCAGAAGCACGTAGCATAATTTCGGCGACACCAAAGGAGTCGAAGTCGAGTGTTGAAACAGTAATAGATTGACCGGATATTGAAGCATCTACTAATGAATCATTAGAATTAGATAATATAGAGATAATTAAATTAGAAGGTGAAACAAAATTACCATCAGAATCAGTATCCGATAAATATTCAGATAGGCCCATACTAAAAGAAGCCCCTTCATTAATTGATTGTGAAGGTATGGGAGACCATCGTGGAGCACCATTTTCAACGACATTAAACATTATCATACCATTATTAGTATCTTCCCCATCTGAAATAGAAATGAAAATTCCCTGTGGTACTGGATTACCATTATCCCACACTACTCTATCAAATTTTACAGACATCTCGAGTGTTAATGGATCCCAGCCATAGAATTCTGGATCATCACTTTCTATAACTAAGTCAGATAAATGAGACTCGGAATCGACTATTAGAGGCCATTCAATCAGAGAAATTTTTTCAACCATTTCAACTTTTACTACAGGCATTCCCATATACTCTGTATCATCAGCATCTAGAACTCTTGGTATCGAATTACGCAGCTCAAACATTTCTTCAACAACCAACCATTCACTATGCTGGCCAGAAGAATCGACCCACTTTATCCTAATATCATAATTTCCAGTATCTGCATTAATGTCTGTTTGTAATGTGTGTATAAATTCTATATTTTGACCTCCTCCTACCGTTTGGATATCTATAATCCATGAGTCATCCCAATTTGATAGTGAAGATTTTGAGTATTCAAAATAAGGTTGCATTGTAGACATATCATCAACCAAGTCATTCGGTAATGCAGAAGATTCGAATTGTATCACATCTCCTCTTTCAATTACCGTTTGCCCTAAAGAAATAGGTCTGTTAGCAACAGGAGGGAGGTCATGATAAGCAAAGGTATCCATATAATTATTATTTGAGAATCTATCGCCTTCTAAATCCGATAAAATAACCCTAAAGGCCGATGAATCTGAAGGATTCAAGGAAATTTCTGAGGTATCAAACTGAATAGAATATTCTTGAGTTTCAGAGGTTTCCAATGTATTTATTCCAGTACTCTCGATGAAAAATTCTTCTGATCCTTCAAGTAAATATATAGAAATAAGTCCACTATCGGAATAAGTATCTGCACCATTATTTGATATTTCTACATTTAAATTTAGTAAATCTCCTGCTTGGAAACCTAATCCTCCATCTTCATTCATTAGAGAAAATTCAGAAATACCCACATCTATGAGGGGGATCATATCTAAATCAACAGCCGTGATAACTGAATTATATGTGTCATGTGGGCCGTCCATTAAGGCGAATACTGGCCAAAAATTCTCATATTGTGAATATCCGGGTGCTGACCTAACGACACTCAATGAAGTTTCCCATGTTAATGTTTGAATATTATTTGGCGATAATGTTAATTCCGTAAAACCATCGTCATCATCATTTAATAGCCACTGTCTAAAGTTATGATGTGGCCTATTCCCATTATTATATGCATCTGCACCTACTTTTTCTGTAATTGCGCCGTAAACATATACAGTGACTGAAGAAGATGATCCCAAATAATTTACATCTAATGAAGTTATAACTTGTTGAGATGATTCATTCAAACTGATATGTATTTCCATGCTATAATCGTTAGAATCTGAATCCATACATCCTCCATTTGAATAGTCAGAGTCATAGTAGTTAACTCCAGCAGCACCTACTTTGAAACATGACCCACTTTGACGATCAGCAAAAGAAAATACTGGAATGCCGGAGGCTGAACCAGAAACATGATCTATACGATCCAAAGGACTTACATCAGGATAGTTACCGTTAGCCTGAAAAAAGGAAACAAAAGTAAAGTCTTCGGAGTTCGAGTTTTTAAGATTGCTCAAAGAAGGAGAGGCACTACTCATACATGGACCACACCATTCTGCTCCCACATATTCTCCAAATACACTATGTCCGGGACTAGTTGCAAAAAATTTAGTTTCTTCTTCCATCAACTGATCCTCAATTTTATTTAATTTTTCAGAAAATAAAATACCAGAAAATGACATTGTTAATATCATCAAAATCATTAATCCACCGGCGATAGATTTTGGATTATTCCGAGATTTCACAGAAAAGACGGAGTGGCAACATGATTTAACGATATAGGAGTTTAATGTTAATAAAATCGTTTTAATTTAATAGAAGGTATTGAAACAAGAAAAGAACTCGGGAGACCATGAATGGAATAGACCCAGGAGAATGGGTTGCATTAAGAGAAGATGATGGAAGAGCATATTTACTTCAGAAAACTCCTGGGGAAGTAAAAATAAAGGGATTAGGAAGATTTGATTCTAACCAACTACTCGATGGTTATGTGATAGGCGATAGGATAACAGTTGGTCAAAAATCATTAACTATAGTAAAACCAACACTTGTAGAAGCTAGAAGAAATATGTCAAGGAGGGCACAGGTCATTGGCATAAAAGATTCAGGATTTCTAATCTCATGGATGGGTATTGGAGTTGGCTCAAGAGTTCTAGAAGGAGGGCATGGCTCTGCTGGACTAGCGATGCATTTGGCAAATGTAATGGGCGAAAAAGGAAAATTAATCTCTATAGAGTCAAGAGCTGAACACGCAACTGTGGGTAAAGAGAATATGGAACGTTTAAGGCAAATTTTGCCTGAATTTCCGGATTGGTACTTATTTGAAGGCGATTTCAAAGATTCAGGAAATTTTATAGAAAATATTTGTGATTCAATAGATGCTGCAATAATAGACATTGCTGAGCCATGGGAAATAGTACCAATAGTTGAGAAATTTCTAAGACCTGGTGGTAAATTGGCATGCTATTGCCCAACAACAATTCAACTTGAAAGATCATGGGAAGCTATTGAGAATTCTGGAATGAAAGTAGAATGGGCAGGTGAAGTAATCGAAAGGCGATGGTCGAAGGCAAGTAAGGGCGGAGTGAGGCCAGGGAATACTGCTATAGGACATACTGCTTTCCTAGTTCTAAGTGCAAAAATTTCTAGAGATGAAGAAGAATAATACTACACGAGTTAATCTTTGTAATATCTTTCTTAACTATGGAGTCACTCGGAACTGGTATGAGAGACAGTAGTCATTGGAAGTCAACTGCTTACAGAACACACACAATAGGGCAGATTATAGAAAATGGTTCTGAACTCTTAGGAAAAGAAGTTGACATAGCAGGATATGCAGAAACGGTAAGGGGAAGAGGAGCAATTTGCTTCTTAATGTTGAGAGATGGAACTGGAAAAATACAAGCTTTCTTGAAAAAAGATAATATGAATGAAGATGTATTCAATTTGATACAAAATTCAACTCGTGAATCAACAATTCAAGTTAAAGGAGTAGTTGCACAAAAAAGACCTCCAAAAATAGCTGAAGGAGAGCCTTTGCCGCCTCCAGAATATGAAATAAATGTTGAATCTGGTAAGATTCTTGCAAATGCTGCTGCACCATTGCCAGTAGGAGTCACGGATGATGTTCATGTAGGGCTAGATGTGAGGTTAGATAATAGGCACTTAGATTTACGAAGATCACACATTAATGCTATGTTCCAACTACGTAGTAAAGTCTTAGAATATGGAAGAGAGCATTTGATTAAAGAGGGTTTTATGGAGATGAATAGTCCAAAAATTATTGCTAGCGCCTCTGAAGGAGGGACAAATCTTTTTCCAATGATGTATTTTGATACTCCTGCCTTTTTGAGTCAATCTCCACAATTATACAAACAACTTGCTGTTTTAGGAGGTTTGGAAAGAGTTTTTGAAATAGGCCCAGCATTTAGAGCAGAAAAACATGATACTTATCGTCATCTAAATGAATTTATTTCTTTTGATATAGAAGGTGCATGGATGGATGATGAAGATGTAATGGGCGTTCAAGAAAGAATGATACATCATATTTGGAGTAGTATCGCTGAAAATGATCAGAATCTAATAGACGTCATTAACGAATATAGAAGTAGTCAAGGGAATGAAACAGTTACAGTTGAAGTTCCTAACTTACCATTTCCCAGGATATCTTATTGTGAAGCCATAGAAATTGTAAAACTTGGAGGAGGAGAAATTGAATGGGGAGATGATATAGAAAGCCATCATTGCGATATTATCGCAGCGAAATACCCAGGATTTCATTTTATACCAAGATGGCCGATGGCAATGAAGCCATTCTATATCCACCACAGGGAAGACGAAAAAGGAAAAACAGGAGGGCAATTAAGTAGAGGATTTGACCTTAACTATGGAAGAGATGAAATGACGTCCGGAGGACAAAGGGAACATCGTGTAGAAGTTTTAGAACAAAATCTAAGAAATATGGGACTTAATCCTGATGATTTTGCATTCTACACTGATGGTTTCAGATATGGTGCCCCTCCTCATGCAGGTTGGGGATTAGGAGTTGCAAGACTCTTAATGGTTCTGACAGGAGCAGGAAATGTGAGAGAAGTTGTGCTATTTCCTCGAGATAGGAATCGTGTCACACCTTGATTTAACATCTTTTGACCGAAAAGAACGGGTATGGAAACCCCCTCCGAGAGATGATAATATGGCAAAGCCAAGGTTTGCATTCCTGCTGTTGAAAGGCCATCCATATGGACGCGAAATGTTGAGACAAATTCTTTCAGAAGACTTTGTTCCTGAAATAATTATTGAAGAAGATTCGGAAATAGCAGACTTAGAGAGAGAGAAATTCTTGAAGAGGATTGAAGGTAATCCTTTAGCCCCTCCGATTAGAGATCAAGTAAGTGAATTGGATACAGAAGTAATCTCAGTACCCATACATAATTCCGATCAAGTAATGCCTTTAATCAAAGATAGAGAATTAGACTTGATTGTTTTTGGAGGAACACGTATAATAAGAGGAGAAATACTAGATTTCCCCAAAGATGGAGTTATAAATTCACATCCAGGACTTTTACCGGAATGCAGAGGTTCTGCATCTCCTGCTTGGTCAGTTTATCACGATATTCCAATAGGGTCATCAACTCATTTTTGTGACAATGGAATAGATACAGGGAATTTACTAATTAGAAGAGAGGTACCAGTAAAAAGAGGTATGACTTATGAGGATTTATGTTTTGAAACTTTATTATTAGCAGGAATTTTGATGAAAGAAGCTTTGATGGCTTATGATGAAGGAAGATGGAGTGAACTAAGAAGGCCGCAAGGAGATAGTGAAAATCCTACATTCCGCAATGCGCCTGAAGAAATTTTACAAGTTGTCAGGCAAAAATTACGTGATGAAACTTATGCACATTATATTGACTAAGGTGAGAGTATGGAGAAATTATTAGAGGAAGAATTTTCGTTTGCAGAAAAAATACTAGAAGGATATACGGCACTTGTGTGTGGTGCATCTAGAGGGATAGGAAAGGCCACTGCTCAAATGCTTGCCAGAGCCGGTGCAAGAGTAGTTGTCTGTGCTAGAGATGAGGATGAATTGAATAATGTTGTTTCTGGACTTCATGGCAGTGGCCATGTTTCATTGGCAATAGATTTAGAAGAAATTGAATTAATCGAAGAGAAGATTTTGGGATTATTAAATGAAGTTGGAGATATTCAGATATTGATAAATAATTCAGGAGGACCTCCTGGTGGTCCGTTAATTGAGAATGATATTACTGACTTTGATGGCCCTTTCAAGAGACATTTGTATGCGTCCCATGTCGTAACAAAATTATTAATTCCTGGAATGGAACAAAGAAAGATGGGCAGGATAATAAATGTGATTTCTACATCAGTTAGAGAACCCATAGATAATATCGGACTTTCAAATACATTGAGAGGTGCAATGGGTTCATGGTCTAAATCACTAAGTAGAGAATTGAGTCCTTTTATTACGATAAATAATATATTACCAGGTTTTACTGATACCGATAGATTATCTTCTCTTTCTGAATCAATTTCTAAAAAAACCGGGAAAAAGGTAGATGAAGTTCGAAGTGAATGGATGAATAGTGTCCCTATTCAAAGATTAATTGATCCATTAGAAACTGCGAATGCAATAACCTGGTTAAGTTTACCAAGTAGTGGAGCGATAAGAGGAGTTAGCTTGGCGGTTGATGGTGGAAGAATGCGTTCTATTTGAGTGATATTATGGAATTTGATATATTCTTTTCAATTTCTCAGACCCCGGACTCATCCGGATATATTCCGACAGAAAAAGAAATGTTCAGAAGTTTCTTCGATCAAGTAGAATTAGCAGATAAACTAGGTTTTGGAGTAGGTTGGGTCGCTCAGGCTCATCTTTCAACTGAAGTTCAAAAAATGAATAAAAAACCAGTTGTCCCTCATTATCCGGGAGAAGTGGGACTTTGCACTGANTTTGTTCAAATTGCTCGTGAAATGTTCTTAAGAACAGAAAAAATGGAAGTGGGTAGCGCTGTAATGAGCATACTTGCCAGTGGAGGCCCAATTGCTCATGCTGAAAGAATTGGTGCTTTTCTGACCTTACATGGGATGGAAGAAAGTGAAAAAAGACGTTTACATATTGGCTACTCTGCAGGCAGATTTGAATTCATGGCTAGGCCTTATGGAATAGTTCCTAGAAATGAAATAGAAGAGGTTGCTTGGCCGGCTTTAAGGGGGCAGATTTTTGCCGAAGCTAGTGAAATATTTCTAAGGCTATTAAACGGTGAGGTGATTTCTAGTAAAGATGTTAGAAAAACAATATTAACTAGAGATAATTTTTACAGCGATGAAGATTGGAGAAAGGTTCAGGAAGTGGCAAAACAGATATATGGAATAGAATCTCGACCTCAAGAAATAGAAATACCCAGAAGATATCAATTTGAACAGATAAAAACTATACCTCAGGATTGGAGAAGTGAATTATTGAATGTTGTAATCGGAAGTCACGACAAAAAACTACAAATTGAAGCAAACAAATGGAGACCAGTGCAAGTATTCAATCTGAGTATAACTCCTCCGCACATAATTGAAGAAACACATGAAAGATTTTCAAAATATTATCACCAAGATGGAGGGCCATGGAAAAGAAGTATGATGCCACGTACAATAATGGTATTCATTAACGATGAAGAAGGTTTAACATTTGAAGAAAGGAGTATAGCAGCAAAAGAAGAAGCTAGGAATGCATTGTCGATATATTGGAATGCACTGGAAGGGACAATAGATCCGAATAAATTGGAAAAGGCTACCGATAATGCAGTCATAGGCAATGTTGAGCAGGTTGCAAAACAAATATTGGATAGATTTGATAAGGACGATAGATTGATGTGTTGGTTTGATTTCTTTAATCATGACAATGAGCGAGTGAAAAGGAATATGAATGCTTTTATGAATAAAGTTGTTCCAATAATAAATGAGGTGGAATGACATGACTGAAGAATTTAAACATAGGCCTTCTAGTGTATCTCCTGGTAGGCCCGGTTCAGAGATATATCCTACAACGCCACTTGGAGAAAAATTCTCAGGTATTGCGACCGGGAGAGATGTAGAATGGGAACCGTTAGTTGATTTTAGAAGAATGGATGTGTCAGAGAATACCATTCATGGAGCTATTGCATGGGCTCATGGAGATGAGATAGTACATTCATTTGGAGGGAATGTTTTGGTATATGGGAGATCCATGATGAAACCATTAATGATGAAAACTTTTGCTGATGCTTTAGAGGATGAGAAGATTACATGGGAGCAGAAGGCTATAGCATGTTCTTCGCATAATGGAGATACAGAGCATGTTGCTGCTGCTCAGTCTCTGCTAACTGAGTCAGAATGGGGATTGATGCAATGCCCATTAGATGTTCCTTTGATACAATTTGGCAGGCAAGTGAGAAGACCAAGGAGATGGTTTCATACTTGCTCTGGAGAACATTCTGCCATGCTAAGGGGGATGCGTAGAATGGGGATGAGTAGAGCAGGATACACATTACCTAGCTCAGAGTGGTTTCCAGAGTTCTTAAATGTATTAAGAAGATTGATGAATAAACCGAACTGGGAACCAGTGAGAGTTGCAAAAGATGGATGTGGACTGCCAACTGTATCAAATACGGTAGATGAATTAGCAGTAATGTTTGCTGGCCTAGCATCAGAAAAGGATGATGATTGGATATGGGAAGCAATGAATAAAAGTCCCGATTTAATTGGAGGTTTCAATAGGTTAGATTCAACATGCATTAAGGCTGGAAAAGGTACTCTGATAGCCAAAGAAGGTGCTGATGGACTACTTGGTTTATCTATAATTCATCCTGAATGGCCTAAAGGACTTGGTATTGTAATTAAGATCGCGCATGGATGGAATTCACAGGCTACTTGGTATGTTACAAGAGCAGTGTTAGGAGTATTGGGAATAGAATTAAGAAATCCTTATCCATTACATAGACAAAAGGCATTTATTGTTCCAGGAATAGTTCATCCAAAATATCTTGAAAATCTTGAAGAAGTAGTTACATGGGACGAATGGGATCCCAATCAAGATAGTTTTTCACTAGATTGGAAAGAATATACTGCAAATGCTACTAGGATAGATCCTTTTGGAAATGAAGGTTTAGAGGGACTTTAAGTGCAATTAATGAATTATATTAATGGAAATTTTTGCTCACATACGAGTGGAAAATGGATTACTAACTTAAATCCTGCGACAGGAGAGGAGATTTGTAAAGTCCCTATATCAAATTCCAAAGATGTCAAACAAGCGATAAATTCGGCCAAGGAAGCTTATCCTAATTGGAGTAAAAATACACCTCATGAGAGAGCTATTTGGTTGGATAGAATAGCAGATAAGTTAGAAGAAATGTTTGAAGAAATAGCACAATTAGAAAGTATGGATACTGGTAAACCAATATCATTATCGAGAAGTGTTGATGCCAATAGATCTGTTGCTAATTTTAGATTTTTTTCTGAGTTAATTAAAGGCATGAAAATAGAAGAATTCGAAATGAAAGATGCTACAAATTATGTAATTCAAAAACCAATTGGAATTGGAGCATTGATAACTCCATGGAATTTACCACTTTATCTATTATCTTGGAAAGTTGCACCAGCCATAGGAATGGGAAATACAGTCGTCTGTAAACCTAGTGAACTAACTCCTATGACTGCAGATTTACTAATGCGTGCTATAGATGAAATTGGATTGCCAGCGGGAGTAATAAATTTAGTTCATGGAAATGGCATAGAAACGGGCAGTTTACTTGTAGAAGATTCAGATATTGACTTTGTTTCATTCACAGGAGGAACCGTTACTGGATCAAAAGTGGCGACTTCTGCCGCATCAACTTTCAAAAAACTTAGTCTCGAGCTAGGAGGTAAAAATTCAAGTATAGTTTTTGCAGATTGTGATTTTGAAAAAACTATAGCCGGAGTAGTCAGATCAGGTTTCTTAAACCAAGGACAGATTTGTTTATGTGGGTCACGTATTTTTATTGAAGAAGAAATATATGAAGACTTCAAAAATAGCCTAGTAAATGCTGTAGAAGAAATGAAAATAGGAGATCCGCTTGATGAAGAAACCGATTTAGGAGCATTAATTTCAAGAGAGCATCTCAAAAAAATAGAATATTATGCTAATTTGGCCATAGAAGAAGGAGGAGTCTTATTGAGTGGCGGAGTTCCATGTTTACCAAAAGACTTTGTAAATGGTAATTGGATGGCTCCAATAATAGTTGAAGGTTTAAGTCCGGAATCAAGATGCTCTAAAGAAGAAATATTTGGACCAATGGTGACATTACATAAATTCAAA
>QQRX01000100.1:0-1949 GCA_003602595.1 Candidatus Poseidoniales archaeon
ATATAGTTCCATGGCAGCAACTTTCGAAAGAAATTGGAATAGAAGTAAGATATGTACCAATTGATACTGCTACATTTTCATTAGATATGGACGCATTCTCTGTTGCTGTCTCGGGCGCTTCTCTCGTTTGTGTAGTTCATACAAGTAATGTATTGGGAGTAAGAAATCCTATTGAAAAAATAATTCAATTATCTCATTCTTCTGGGGCAAAAGTATTGTTAGATTGTGCTCAAGGAGCACCTCACGAAAAAATCTCCTTTGACGAAATGAATGCCGACTTTGTGGCTATTTCAGCACACAAGATGGCTGGCCCTACAGGAATAGGTTGTTTATTAGTAAAAAAAGACATCATGGAAAGTATGGCGCCATTCATGACTGGTGGATCGATGATCAGGACTGTAACTACCGAAGGTTCTACATTCCAAGAAGGTCATGCGATGTTTGAAACAGGGACTCCACGAATAGCTGAAGCAATAGGTTGGGGTGCAGCAGTTGAATGGCTTGCTAAATTCGAGATGTCAGATATCCACTCGCATGTACAAAATTTAGCTTCATGGACTGCAAGTGAAATGAAAAAAATTCCTGGAATAAGGATTTATGGAAATCCCGAAGACAGAGAGGGAAGTGGTGCAGTGTCATTTTTACATGATTCCATACAATCCCTAGATCTTGCTTTATTCTTAGATGAGGGAGGTTTTGCAGTAAGAACTGGCCATCATTGTGCACAGCCATTAATGGATGCATTAAATGTCCCTTCAACCAATAGAATCTCCTTCTGGATATACAATACAATGGAAGAGGCAAAAATGTTTGTGGAATATCTAAATTATATTGTCGAGAGGTTTTCATAATTTTTTTAATGAATGGAGTAATAAAATGGCAGATAATAATAATTGGCCAGACAGCCTAATCCCGATTATTGAAGAATTTAATGATTGTTTTGATTCTATGGATCGATATGAATTACTATTTGATTATGCCAAAAAACACCCTACTCCACTGCATTCTAGTGAATGGACTGAATCAAATCAAATTCTTGGCTGTCAATCTCGCGCCCATGTTGAATGTAGCCTTGATCAGGATGGTAATTTTATCATGAAAGGAGGAGCAGATGCTCAAATAGTACAAGGTTTAATGGCAATCACTGCAATAGCTGTAAATGGCCTTTCTCCAGTTCATGTTTCAGAGTTATCGCCTGAATATGCTAACGCAATGGGCATACAGTCAACACTTACTCCAAGTAGGGCAAATGGCTTTCTCAACATGTTCAAAAGAGTACAAGAAGAGGCAATAAAACTTTCATGAGGTATATTTGTGGTAGAAGAATCAGAAATTAAAAATTATTTAGCAGAAGTTGAAGATCCAGAAATGAATATTTCTGTGATGGATTTAGGTTTGATTTATTCTATTTCTATAGAAGAAGACCATGTAGAGATAGACATGACCCTAACTAGTCCTGGATGCCCGGTAGCTCCTGAATTAATGGCTGCTGTACATCGTGCAGCATTGAAAGCAAATGGAGTGGAATCGGTACATGTCAATCTAACTTTCACTCCCTTGTGGGATCCTCGTATACATGCAACAGAAGATGGAAAGTTAGATTTAGGAATTTTCTAAGTACTATTTTGTAGCAGAAGCTACTGTATTTGTCAATAACATAGCTATCGTCATTGGCCCAACTCCTCCAGGCACTGGCGTCATATGACTTGCAACTTCCATGGCAGTTTTCTCAACATCACCTACAAGCTCATTTTTACCAGTAGATTGATTTATTACTCTAGAAATACCTACATCTACTACTACTGAAGATTTTCTCACCCATTCTCTTTTCACAAAATTTGGCCTTCCAACTGCTGCAATAATTACATCAGAAGATTGACAAATTTGTTCTATATTTTTACTTCTGGAATGAGTGATTGTGACTGTAGCATCAACTCCTTTCTGTGCTA
>QQRX01000100.1:2011-2815 GCA_003602595.1 Candidatus Poseidoniales archaeon
TCTAAATCTATTTTGGCATGTTCCAGTAATTTCATTATTCCTGCAGGTGTACAAGGTAGAAGGCCATCTGTATCTCCTTGAACTAATTTCCCTAAATTTTGAGGGTGAAAACCATCCACATCCTTTGCAGGATCGATTTTTTTTGTTATTTGCAACTCATCAATTTGTTTAGGAGTAGGGCTTTGAACTAGTATTCCATGAATATTATCATCTTCATTCATCTCGCCGATAAGATCTAAAACTTCTTTTTCTGAAGTTGAGGAGGGTAAAATAATCTTCGTACTTTTTATCCCAGTTCTCTTGCATGCATTTTCTTTATTTCTTACATAAACATGACTAGCGGGATCATCTCCTACTAGAATAACTGCTAAATGAGGCTCAATTCCTTCATTATTCAACTTTTCAACACGATTTTTCAGGTCATCTTCAATTTCACGACTGAGTCCTTTCCCATCAAGGAGTACTGCGCCCATGAACTTACGTGCCGAAGGCCATGCTTTCAACCTTACAATGGAGCCCCAGGAGGGAGTCGAACCCCCGACCGTCTGATTACAAATCAGATGCTCTACCGGGCTGAGCTACTGAGGCGTGATTCCCGGCGGCCGTCTTTTGCACTTGAACCCTATAGTTTCAAATCGTATTTTTAAGGGTCAAATTGATTCGTCAACCCTTCTTCGGTATCTTGTTGTCACCTAAGAGTAGTGAATATCATAAACGCTTGAATATAGTTATCTCGGCGTGGATATGCATAGCCATTGGTAGCGCAATTATTGTATCATCAGGAGGAACATCATTTTCCTTTGC
>QQRX01000100.1:2912-3453 GCA_003602595.1 Candidatus Poseidoniales archaeon
TGGACTCCTGATGCTTCTTTGCTTCCAGATGCAGGTAGAGCAATGTACAGGGTAGATACCACATTAAATGAACCAATTAGAACTTCAATACTTTGTGGTAGATGTGGCAATATAGTTTGGGTTGATGGGCGTAAACCCTCTTTTTTTTCATGTAATAATTGTAATATTCTTCTTTGGGAAGAAGAGTGATTTTCTCTACTGTTTATCGGTAATCATCAAGTGGATTGGTCTCTTCGGGAGTAAAGGGGAGTGTCATGAATCTTGGTAATAATGAACGTAAAATGCTACGGTTAATGCTTTCAAAACCATCCATAAAGTGGAAATTAGAAGATTTACTGAAGGGCACTGGTTGGACAGATCAAGTACATGTAGCAGGATCGGGAGGTTATCTAAATGAACTGGGACTTGTTGAAATTATCGAGAATAAGAATTCAAAGGTTTCCTTAGGTCCTGAAGGACTAAGGTCTTTGGAACAAGGATTACTAGAAAGTAGGCTTTGGAATTGGTTACTTTCTAATGATTCAGAAAATAGAACTATGAA
>QQRX01000101.1 GCA_003602595.1 Candidatus Poseidoniales archaeon
AATCATTCGCATCTTTTGATATTCTTGGTGTATTTCATACAGAGTGATAAAGTATTTGAGAAACCCAGCTCAACATTAGTAATATCAAAAACCATCCTAAAGCTAGTTTTCCTACCCTAGAATGATTATTTAGTGGCTTGAATGGATCTATTCCCGCTGCTAAGGCGTCAGAAATTATGGCTAATTCTTCTTCAATTGTTTCTGGTGGTTTCAAAAAAATACCTCTCTTATAATAAAAAATAATCGAGTCCAAGTACTCGATCTATGAATTGCGAAAAGGTAGATACTTATTGAATGATTATTATGGTGAGTTTGAAATTGTATATCGCTTCGAGTAGACATGGGAGAGTTACCCGCGGGTTATCAAATCCCAAATGTAAAGGTCAGTAAGCCGCATTTATCGGCATCTGCAGTAGTAAGTAGGGTAATTGATGGTCAAGATGAAATATTGCTTGGCCACAGAGTATCCGAGATGCCTTCTTTTCCTGATTTTTGGACATTCCCAGGAGGAGGAATAAGTAAAGTAGATAAAAAGATAGGAGTCAAATATCCCGATTTATTATCAGAAATGGGAATAGATAGGATTGCAGCAGTAGCCCTATTAAGAGAATTAGTTGAAGAAATAGGATTAACCCCTGACAAGAATGGGAAAATGATATCTGTCAGTAAAGAAATAAGAAGTTTGGTATGTAGTGATAAAAATAATTGGTTGAAAATTATTGAAAATAGAGATGTGAACATTAAATCTTTGGAAACTAAAGTTATTTCTGAAAGAGAAACACCTCCTTTCGGACCTATTAGATTTAAAAATAGATTCTTTCATGTTAGTTTATCAGAAAATAATGTAGTCCCCACATTTCCTCCTGGAAGATCGGAGTTTGATGAATTCAAATGGTGGAAACCGGAAGAATTGTTAGATTCTTGGGAGAGAAATGAAGTTAGAATTCCTCCTCCAATTGTAACTTTGCTGAAAGATTTAGTATCTGAGATTAGCAACACGGGCAGTTTACATCTTGCTTGTGAATCACTGGCTAAAAAACGTCCTTCTGGATATCACAGAATTGAGTTTGCACCTTTAGTAGAATGCTTTCCAATTAAAACTCAAACATTGCCCCCTGCAACGCATACTAATTGCTATATCTTGGGAGAAGAAGGAGGAGAACGGATAATCATAGATCCTGCTGCTAGAGGATTAGAATTGGAAGAATTAAGAAAAAAGGTTTCAGAAATAATGAATTCTGGATCAAATATTATTGCAACGATTTTTACCCACAAACACCCAGATCATATTGGAGACATGAAAGAAATTATGGATATTTATGATGCTCCAATCTGGGCGGCTAAAGAAACTTTAGATCATCTCAACATTCAAGAAAATTGTAAAATATTAACTGAAGGAAATGAATTCAAATTAAGAGGTTTAAGTGGAATAAGTGTTTGGTCAATTATTGAGACTCCGGGACATTGTCCCGGACATATTTGCATAAATGGAGAATCTGGTATCATTAGTGGCGATAATTGTGTTGGTGTTGGAACTATTTTAGTATCATCTGATGAAGGAGATATGAGAGAATATATTGATGGACTTGAAAGATTAGAAAAAATGAAACCTAAAATGTTATTTCCAGGGCATGGTCCATTAATTGCAAATCCCATGAAATTATTAAATAAATATATTAAACATAGGAAAAATAGAACTGAGAAAATTATACAGGCGATGAACAAAAATAAGACATATTTAGATGATATATCACAATTTGTTTACATGGATACTCCTAATGCAAATATGACTTTAGCGCATGACCAAATATTATCTCATCTTAATTCATTGATTAGGGAAAATAAAATTAAAAAAATTGAAGATCAATATTACCTAAAATAAAGCGAGTGTTATTCATGGAGGACGAATGGAGCATTATTCCTGAACTACCCGAATCTCTATGCGAGGAGTTTTATGTTGATGTTGGAAGAGGCGTAAAACTAAGGATTTTAAAATGGACTCCAATAAATTGTAAGTCGGAAAATAAAAATCAACTTGTAATGATACCAGGATGGGGGTCTGTTTTCGAAGGATGGCGTCCATTATTATCCGAATGGGCGTCTAGAAGGTCAATAATTTATGTGGAGACACGGGAAAAGAAAAGTGCAATAATACAGAAAAAAATTAGTAAAAAAGATTTTCAAATGAGTGAACATGCAAAAGATTTGATTGAAGTTATAAGATTTTTTGGACTAAATATGAATGAAGTAGACTGGTTTGCTTCTTCACTAGGTGCAACTATCTTACTAGAAGGTTTTCAAAAAGAAACAATAGGAGGTAGATCTGCAATTCTCATAGGCCCTAATGTTAATTTTAAGCCGCCTCTTTGGGCTAATTTATTCCTCAGATTACCTGTTCCTAAATTTATATATCCAGTATTGAATAAAATAGTCCTGTTTGCTCTTGAAAAACGTTTGAAGGAGGAGGGTCAAAAAATAAGATACAGAAGGATGTTTAAAGCTCAAGATTTATTGAGAATGAGACTTTCAGCAAAATATAATATAGACTATGAAATGAATCTTGAATTTCCGGAAAATAATATTTCTTCTGCAATCTTGTCTGCAGAGTCGGATAAATTGCATGCACTAGATGGAGTAATTGAAATTAGTAAAAAATTACCTAATTGTAAATTAATCAATATCCCTAGTAATCAATATGCACACGAAGCAGCGGTACTAAAGGAAATCGAAGAGTTTCATAATACCTTGTCATAGTTTAAAATAAGCGATTGGCTGATGAATGATGTCTTTACAGGATGGTTCGATAGGCATGCGTGACAAGTTATCATCCTTTGATGTGGCAAGTATCGTATCTGACCTTTCTGAAATGATAGGTGCGAGGATGAGAAAAGCTTACCAACCTCACTATGAACAGGTGGTTTTGAAGCTGAACAGAAAAGGTTTACCCTCCACTGATTTAGTAATAGTTAGAGGTAAGAGGCTGTATACTTCCTACCGTGATCGGCCAATGCCAACTAAACCATCACAATTTGCTATGATAATTCGAAAATATCTAAGTAATGCTAGGTTAATAGAAGTGAATCAATTTGGGTTTGATCGTGTAATAGAACTTGTATTTGAGAAAGGATCAGGAAAAATAAAGATAATAATAGAATTATTTAGAGATGGTAATGTCCTGTTAGTTGATCATCAGGGGAAAATCATTCAGCCACTTACACATGCTAATTATTCCACTAGATCTTTGAAAAAGGGGCTTGAATATAGTCCCCCTCCAGAAGCATTTAACCCTCGTGAAATGAAAAGAAGTGACTTGGAAAAACTTTTGCGCGATAGTGAACATGATTTAATTCGAACTCTAGCAGTACGTGCAAGTTTTGGATCATTGTATGGGAGTATTGCTTGTGCAAACGCAAACCTAGATGAAAATATAATCTCAAATTCAATGACCAATGAGCAAATAGATTTACTTGAAGAATCGATTAAGAATATGGTAAATGACCTTGACCATAAGAATAATACTAAAATATGGATGAAAGATGATGACTCATTAAAAAAGTGGATTGAAAGTACAGATATTGAAGAAAAAGAAGATTTGATAACTAGAATAGAAGAAATTGCACCTATTAATGTACCATATCTCGATTTAGAATTATCTTCAAAGTTAGAGACTCTTTCTTCAGGATTTGATATTATATATGGCATGTATGATGCTGCAGCATTTATCCGGAGAGAAGAGGAGAAGTTGATCCAATCGGGAAATGATGAGGGGGAAAGAAAAGCGAAACTTGAGAGAAGATCAGAGCAACAAAAATCAGCAATTGATAAATTCTTACAAAGAGCGGCCATAAATCAAGAGATAGGCAAATCTATTCAAGAAAATTGGAGTCACCTGAATAGTATTTTAGAACAATTTAATAAAGCGATAGAAAATGAAAGTTGGCAATCAATTGAGAAAAAGATAGAAGATATTCCATGGATAGGTAAGATTAACCCTTCAAAAAGGACCATTGTAGCTTACTTACCAGATGAAGAAGGAGGACCTGCTACTAGCGTTACTCTTCAGGTTGAAAAAAGTGTACATCAGAACGCTCAAAGATATTTTGAAGATGCACGTATTCAAAAAAATAAAGCAAATGGAGCAAAAAGAGCGTTAGAAAATACAGAAGTATCAAAATTAAGAGAAGAAAAAAGGGTGACAAAAAATACAGTTGCAGGAAAATTAAAGATTGCAAAACGTAATAAAAAATTCTGGTTTGAAAAATATAGATGGGCAATAATGAGTAATGGTAGCCTGATTATTGGAGGAAAGGATGCAAAAGGAAATGATACCTTAGTTAAGAAGCATCTTAATTCTACTGATTTATATTTTCATGCAGATTTACACGGTGCACCATCTTGTTCCCTAAAACTAAATGAAGGTTTGGAAGTTGTGAAAGTAACCAACGAAAAATTACCTGAAGGCGTTGTATCATTAAAAATAAATCAAGAGTTAAACAAGGATATAGATGATGCTAGAGATTTTTCGGAAAAAATACATCAAGAAGCTGCACAAATAGCTGTTTGTTGGTCTAGAGCATGGGGTGCCGGAGGCTCTGCAGCAACTGCTTTTTATGCAAGACCTAGTCAGGTTTCGAAAACAACTGAAAGTGGCGAGTCATTAGGAAGAGGGAGTTTTGTAGTCAGAGGAAAGAGAAATTGGTACAAGGACATTTCACTCAATATGGGCATTGGAATTGGACTAATAAATGGAGTTCCCCTTCCGATACTGGGGACGCCTGAGACAATATCAAAAATATTCCCAAGGTGGGGTCAAATAATTCCCAGCAAAGAAAAAAAAGAGATTTTGGCTAATAAAATATCCAAGGCAACTGGACTTGCACAAGATGATATTTTATCCTGTCTACCTCCTGGAGGGTGTGCCCTAGAAAATCATGGATTAATTATTGATAATTAAATTCTGGATGTGTTATGGCATACATATTACTATCCACGAAATGATCATATAACCATTCCCTGTCTATATTACATCCCTCTAGCCTCATACCTAAACGTTTTGCTACAGATATACTTGGAGTATTTCCAGTGGCTACTTCAAGTACAAACCGGTGCATATCCAGGTCGTTAAAGCAATGTTGCATCAATCTAGAACAACATTTTGTGATGAAACCATGGCCCATAAATTTTTCAGAAATCCAATAACCAATCCCACATGATCTATTGTTATAATCAATCCAGTTCAAAGTAATATTTCCTATTATCTTATCATTTAATTTCATAGAATAACTTATTCCTTGGCCATTCAGATACTCATCAATAGATGTAGAAATTTGTTTTTCAACATCTTTAACGGAACGAATATCATCGAGCCATGGAAGCCATTGTCTTAAATAATTTCTATTGATATCAATTAATGTAAATAATTCATTTTTATGTTCTAAACTTACCTGTATTAATTCTAAACCTTCTTCAACCATAAGTAATTGATATGGTAATTCGAATTTAAATGGTTTTGGAAGTTCTTCGTCTACTTTGGACATAATTTAAGCCATAATATTAGCTACTTTAGAATTTTCTAATAAGAGGTAATACTTCAAATGGAGACGATACCGGAGATATATGAGTGACAGCACAGAATCTATAAATTGGACATATGGAGAATATTTACAATTATCAAAATTACTAGCACTACAAGGTGAAGAAAGAGGAATTTCAAATGATGAAATGCACTTTATTGTAGTTCATCAAACATTTGAGTTGTGGTTTAAGCAAATTATTAGAGAACTACGAGAGGTTCGAGATATATTAAACCAAGAAAATGTACCAGAAAATGAGATACCAAAAGCTGTAGATCATCTCACTAGAATTACAGAAATATTCCGATTAATGGCTAATCAGTGGAGTGTTTTAGAAACCTTGACTCCTCAAGGTTTCTTATCATTCAGAGATGGACTGGGAACTGCTTCTGGTTTTGAATCATATCAGATGAGAGAATTTGAAATTCTACTTGGGTTAAAGAATGAAGATAGATTAGGAAGAATGGATCCTCTTAAAGGATTTAAGAAGGTTGCTAAAGATAGTGCAGAATCGGCACAAATCTATCAACAATTGAAAATGGTAATGGAGCAAAAGTCATTATTCGAATCATTAATGGATTGGATAGGAAGAACCCCAATAATGGGATCGAAATTTGGAAGTAAAGAAGATTCGGACGAAGTGGCAAAATATGTTGAGGCGCATTTGGAAGCCCACAGGCAACATGGAGAAAGTGTTTATGGAAATTCCATTTCCGAACAAAAAGTCTCTGAAAGATTGGAGAGTGCTAATAATAATGCCAGAGAATTTCTAATCCCAGAAGGGAAAATAAATCGTCCTAGAGTAGGGCTATTATTCATCGAATCATATCGTGAGTTGCCTTTATTGACTTGGCCTAGAAAATTAATAGACGGGTTTGTTGAATTGGAAGAGGCGATAGTCAAATGGAGACATTCACATGCTCGAATGGTAGAGAGAATAATGGGTAGAAGAGTTGGTACAGGGGGCACTAGTGGAGTTGATTATTTAGATGCAACAAGTCGGTATCGCATTTTCAAAGACTTATGGGGAGTTCGTACAATATTAATAAAGCCTCAAAATAGACCTCCTCTTAAGGGCGCAGAGTTCTATGGATTTAATTCAAAATAATAATATGAAATCAATAATTGATATCGTATAATTGAAGTCTAGGTCTCTTTTGGATAGCATATGGAAGCTGTCAACATATGTGCATATGCAAGAACTCCCATAGGTAAATTTAGAGGTTCTTTATCAAAGTATAGTGCTACTGAATTAGGTACAATGGCCGTGAAAGAATTATTGAAAAGAGTTGATTTAAGTCCTCAAGATGGCATAGTTGATCAATTATACATGGGGCAAGTATTGCAGGCAGGAGCTGGTCAATCGCCTTCTAGACAGGTAGCTTTAGGCGCCGGTATGCCTTACCAAACTCCATGTACAACAATAAACAAAGTTTGTGGTTCAAGTTTGAAGGCAGTGATGATTGGGGCATCAGATATACGAGCTAAAGTTGCTAATTTGATTGTTGCAGGTGGGATGGAATCTATGAGTAATGCACCTTATTTCATAAAAAAACCTAGAAAAGATCAACAAATACAATTTTCAGATTTAGAATGGATATTATCCTATGATGGATTAAGAGATGCCTATTCAGGAGAAATGATGGGAGAAACAGGAGAGACTGTAGCTAAAGAATTCAATATTTCTAGAGAAGAATCTGATGCCTATGCAGTTAGATCACACAAACTTGCTAATGAAGGATGGGAAAAGGAGTGGATATCTAGAGAAACATTTGATGTAGATGAATTGGTAAAAGATGAAGGTATTCGTACTGATACAAATCTAGAGAAAATGAGAAGATTGAGACCTATTTTTGATGATAATGGACAAGTCACTGCAGGAAATGCCAGTCAACTTTCAGACGGAGCTTCTGCAGTATTGATTGCATCTGATTATGCAGTTGAAAAATATAATTTACCAATACTTGCCAAAATATTAGACTATTGTACTTCAGGATTAGAGCCTAGCAGAGTAATGTCTGCGCCCATTACTGCGGTTGAGATCCTACTAAATAGAAATAATTTGACAATTGATGATATTGATATTATTGAACACAATGAGGCTTTTGCATCTGCTTCTTGTTCTATTCAAAAGGCTTTGAAAATTCCTAATGACAAATTTAACCCACATGGAGGTGCTGTTGCTATCGGTCATCCGCTTGGAGCAACAGGAACAAGGTGTTTAATGACCTTAGTTAATGCATTAAATAGAATTAAAGGAAAATTTGGAATAGTAACAATTTGCCTAGGCGGAGGGAATGCTGTGGCAATGTTAATAGAGACAGAATAAAGTAAAAAAATAATATTTTTTCGTGTACCCTTAGTCATAGTCCTTATTTGGGAGTTGTCAGTGGAGGTATGCATGGTTAAGCCAAAGAGTCCGCATACTCGCTTTGAAAAAGCAAGAATAATTGGTGCTAGAGCACTGCAAATTAGCATGGGAGCGCCACTTTATGTCACCGAAGATGAGTTAAGAGATAATTTCAGTGATGAATTGGTACAACTCTATGGAGTAAACGATGCAAAAGAAAGAGTTGTTTTAGATCCGATGAAAATTGCTACTTTGGAATATGATCAAGAAAGGATACCAATAGATGTTGACCCTCACCTTGATGATTAGTAATTTACGGTGCCCATATTGGGGTGAAGCCTTTTGTTAGGAAGAATTTTAGTCGGATCTAATTTAACGAAAGTTATTGTAATTATTACAATATTAGTTATAGCTCTAGGCGGTACAATAAGAATTTATGATGCAGGAGAGTCATGCCCTGACTGGCCTCTTTGTTTCGGGACTTTTGGGTTTAATATCTCCGAAGAAGAACAAGAAAAGTGGTGGGAAGAAAATCCTGACGAGATTGACTCTCGTGGCTCTAGTCATAGATACACTACGTTTCAAATATTCACAGAATGGATCCATAGATTTTTAGCAGGTATGGTCTTAGCACCTTTGGTCTTTTTGAATTGGTTCATTTTAAGAAATGATGAAAGATATGGAAAGGATATGGTAACTGCTACAAAACTATCCGTAATACTAATTTTATGGCAGGGCGCTGTTGGGATGTTAACAGTAAGAATGGACAATAAACATTGGAGCGTAATACTTCATCTAGGTTCTGCATTAGCATTTATGATGGTTATGATATGGATTTGGGCAATTATTTCGAGAGAAAGAAAAACTGACTGGATTTCTTTTGATCCTGAATTCTCTGAAAAATGGAAAAACAAACTATTTACTGTATCAGGACTTACACTAATTACTCTTTTTTCCGGAACTTTAGTTTCCACTTCTCCAGGAGCAAATTATGGTTGCGGAATAAATGGCTTTTATGACTCTTGGCCGCTCTGTCAGGGCGAATTATTTTCCAAAATAGCCGTAGATGAAATTGTTGCCAAGTCTCAAATGATTCATAGATGGTTAGTGGGACTAGTGGGGATAACATTAATCGTCATATATTTGAATAT
This sequence comes from Candidatus Poseidoniales archaeon, assembly GCA_003602595.1. Classification (GTDB taxonomy): domain Archaea; phylum Thermoplasmatota; class Poseidoniia; order Poseidoniales; family Thalassarchaeaceae; genus MGIIb-O3. The sequence goes on from QQRX01000101.1 coordinate 9,075, forward strand.
GCGGCATGAATTTAGCAAACAAAATAAGGAAGGTTCTTTGCTTATGAAATGGATTTTGGCTGCAACAATTACTTATATTCTGAATATTTTATTAGGAGGTTTGTATGTTTTATCATGGACAGTAGAGGGATATCTAGAAATTCTTTCACTAATACACCTCTTGCTTGCATCTACTTCATTTATTTTGTTAGCAACCACTTGTATAGGAATTTTGATGACATTAAAATATGACATTAAAGACCAACAAATACTTGAAGATTAAATATAGATTAAGATTGGAGATGAATGAGAAAGTACATGGAAGTAGTAAATTCATATTTATCTTTGACTAAGCCCAAAGTAGTAGTATTACTACAAATTACTGCTCTGTGTTCTGTTCTCTGTCATGATTTAATTGGTCAATCTGAAATAAGTATGGACACTGCAAAAACTATTTTCATTGTTTTTGTAGGCGGATATTTGACAGCAGGCGGTGCTAATGCGATCAACATGTGGTATGACAGAGATATTGATCCTATTATGACTAGAACGTCCAATAGGCCTCTTTCTACGGGGAAAATGGAATCTTCTACTGCATTGTTGTTCGGCATAATAATGGCCATTACTGGAACTATCTGGTTTTCCTTAATGGCAAATAATGTTGCAGCTTTCTGGGCCTTTTTTAGTGTGTTATTTTATGTTTTTATATACACTATGTGGCTAAAAAGGAAAACTCCACAGAATATAGTAATAGGAGGAATTGCCGGTTCAACTCCTCCGGTAATTGGTTGGGCTGCTGCTGAGGAGGGTTTGTCAATTCAAATTACGACGATGGAAATATTCTTTGATTCTATTTTTAACTTAGGACCCCACAATCATCTAGGATCCTACCCTTTAATGCCTTGGTTTATGTTCATATTGATTTTCCTATGGACTCCTCCTCATTTTTGGGCTCTTGCACTATATCGTTCTAAGGAATATGAAAAGGTCGGAGTACCGATGATGCCAAATGTGAGAGGCAAAAGTAGGACTTTGGTGGAAATGAAAATTTATTCAATATTACTAATTATTTTATCTTTAATGACATTTTTCAATTACACGCCTTCAATGGATTGGAATATTATTAGTAATATAAACCAAGAAAATTTTATTGTAAGTTTTACTGCTACTTTATTGAGCATCTGGTATGCAACTACAGTATGGAATATTGATGTATTTGAAGAAGTAGATAAATCCGGGAGAATGTCATTTGCTTCTAGATCATTTTTTGTTTCTCTATTATATTTAGCATTAATGTTTGTTGTATTAGTCACAGGAAGTCTAGGACTTGAAGGATCTGTAATTGGAATATTTGTTGTATTAGTATGTATTTACGTTTCAGAAACGAGAAATAAAAAAACATATTTATAGATTAATAATACCTAAACTCCCGATGGTTTGAAGCACTGTATAGTCTGTTCAAGGGCATAAGATGAGGAGGGGGCGTCATGGATGAGAAGGATTTGATATATGATTGGAATATAATAGATTATGATATTAGAAGAAATTCTAGTGAACATCCTCACGATTTATGGTTTGATGATGAAACTCTCCGAGATGGTTTACAAAGTCCAAGTGCGAATAATCCCACTATAGATCAGAAAATTGAATTAATTGATTATATGGAAAAGTTAGGCATTCAAAAGGTTGACTTAGGATTACCAGGAGCAGGTCCTTTTCACATTGAACATATAGATTCAATGCTTTCCCATATCAAAGAAAACTCATATGAAATTAGACCCGGTTGTGCAGTTAGAACTGTTGTCAGTGATATATCTCCATTAATTGATTTACAGGCTAAACATGATTGTCAAATTCAGGCAAGTGCGTTTCTTGGAACGAGTCCTATACGTCAATATACTGAGGATTGGGATATGGCAAAAATACTCTCAACCGCCGAAAAAGCAGTGAGTTTTGCAGTTGATAATGATATTCCCGTAATGTTTGTCACTGAAGATACTACACGTAGTAGACCTGAAGAAATAAAAGAAGTGTATACTCGTGCTTTAGAACTTGGTGCAGATAGAATTTGTGTTTGTGACACATGTGGGCATGTTACTCCAAACGGAGTTCAAAAATTACTTTCATTTATCCAGAATGAAGTAATACCTGATGCTGGTTTCCAGAGGAGAGATATAGAAATAAACTGGCATGGCCATCAAGACAGAGGTTTAGGTGTCGCAAATAATATTGCTGCATTTGAATCAGGGGCTGATGTTATCCATGGAACTGCTTTAGGGATTGGGGAAAGAGCTGGAAATGCACCATTAGATCAGACGCTAGTGAACCTTAGTTTGATGGGAGTAATAAGTAACGATTTAACTTCTTTAGATGAATATATGAGGAAGGCTCATGAATATGTAAAAGTTCCTTTACCAAGAAATTATCCAATTTTTGGCAGGGATGCGTTTGAGACAGGTACCGGAGTACATGCATCTGCAGTTGTAAAGGCCATGAATAAAGGAGATCATTGGTTAGCCGACAGGATTTACTCCGGAGTACCTGCGTCAGATTATGGGTTAAAACAAATTATTAGAATTGGGCACATGAGTGGTAGATCAAATATAATTTGGTGGTTAAAAAATAACGGATACCAAGTTACAGATGGGCTGGTGGAGCATATGTTTTCTGTTGCAAAAAAACAAAGAAAATTGATGGAAGATGAGGAGATTCATAATTCTGTAAGAAATTTCAATCAAAAATAGAGTTTTCAATTATGAACTACTAATACAAATACATATAGGTCAAATGAATTTGAGATTTAAAAGTGCGTAGTGCTATAGTAGTCATTTTGTTGTTGTTGTCGCCTATGAATTTAGTTGGTGCTGAGAGTCAAAGAAATGATTCTATTTACGATAATGATGACATTAAAATCATTGAGACATATTCAAAATCGATACAAAATGCACTCTACAGATTGAGTGACTTGGGGCAATATGAGGAAAATACACTAATAGAGAATAATGATTGGGTAGTTGTTACAGATTATCCTTTGGAAGATCATCATAAAATAATTTCAACCACTTTTAATAGCGAAGAAGTTGATGTCTTAAAAGGAACTTATGTATGGAGATTTCAAGAATCTTCTAATTCAATCAATGACTTAAGATATTTGTTTGAAAATGAGGATATTGAAGCTTTCTATCCTTTATTGAAGAGGCAGCAAGAAGTTAGATATATCCCTAATGATCCAGATTTTGATGAACAATGGCATTTACAAAATACTGGCCAAACTGGGGGAGTAACTGGTGAAGATGTCAACATAACAAGCGTTTGGGATAGTTACAATGGCACTGGAATAGTCATCAGCGTAGTAGATGATGGTTTAGATCATGAACATCCAGACATAGAGGCAAATTATAATTCAACATATTCATTTGATTGGTGTAATAATGATCCTGATCCTAGTCCAAATTCTTGGGATGCTCACGGTACTGCTGCGGGAGGAGTAGCGGCTGCTGTTGGAGATAATGGAATAGACGTTACTGGAGCGGCATTTGGAGCTAACCTATCAGGTTCGACATTAATTGCATGCAGTACCAGTGATCAGATGGAAGCAAATGCATTAAGTTTTCAAAAAAATAATATCGATATTTATACTAATTCATGGGGGCCTGCAGATGATGGGCAAACATTAGCAGGGCCTGGTCCATTAACATTGGCGGCATTAGAAAACGGCGTATATGAAGGAAGATCCGGTCTAGGTAATATCTACACATGGGCTGCAGGAAATGGCCTAGAGAGTAACGATAATGCCAACTATGATGGATATGCAAATAGCAGATATACCATAGCAGTAACCGCAATTAATCATCTGGGACAACAATCATATTATGCAGAACCTGGTGCAAATATACTTGTTGCAGCGCATTCAAATGGAGATGGAGAAGGTATAACTACTACAGACAATGAAGGTAGTGGAGGATACAATGGTGGTGATGTCACAAATAATTTCGGAGGGACTTCCAGTGCAACTCCTCTAGCTGCTGGCGTCATTGCATTAATCTTAGAGGCTAATACAAATCTTACATGGAGAGATGTTCAACACATACTTGTACAAAGTTCCAGGGTAAATGATGAAAACGATTCATCATGGGAAATAAATGGTGCTGGTTTACAAGTATCTCATAAATATGGCTTTGGAGTTATTGATGCCGGTGCGGCGGTTTCATTGGCAGAAAATTGGACTAATGTGGGCATGGAGAGTAATTTTTCATATGGCCCATTTACTCCTAGTTTTGGGATTCCGGATGATGACACAGAATGGAGTGAGTTTTCATTGAACGTTACCTCCGATGTAAATATTGAAAGTATAGATTTAATTACAGACATCACACATACTTCAAGAGGAGATTTAGATATTGTATTAGTTTCACCATCTGGTAAAGAATCTTGGTTAGCTGAGTCTCGAGATGATAATGGTAATGGATATCAAGATTGGATGTTTAATACTGTCCATCATTGGGGAGAAGATGCTGCAGGGGAATGGAAATTGAAGATAAGAGACACAGTTAGTTCAGATGTTGGAACTTTAAATTATTGGGAGATGATTATCCATGGAGTAGGCAATTACACCGATACCGATCAGGACGGGATAAGTGATTTTATTGATACGGATGACGATGGAGACGGATGGTCAGATATAGATGAGAATAATTGTGGAACAGATTCATTAGATATGAATTCAACACCTACTGATTTTGATAACGACAATATTTGCGACTATTTGGATAGTGATGATGATGGAGACGGATGGTCAGATGTTGATGAAGAAAATTGTGAAACAAACTCAACAAATCAAAGTTCTCAACCTAATGATTTAGACGGCGATGGAATATGTGATTTTATTGATACGGATGACGATGGAGACGGATGGTCAGATGTTGATGAAAATTCATGTAATACTAGTTCCAACGATAATAATTCCTCGCCATCTGATTATGATGGAGACAGTTTATGCGACTTTATTGATACAGATGACGATGGAGATGGGTTGAGTGATATCAATGAGACAGAAATACATGAAACTGATCCATTGAATCCTGATATGGATAGTGACGGATTAACCGATTATGAAGAAGTCATACTATACAACACAAAAGCGGATGTGGCCGATACAGATGTTGACGGACTAACTGATTATGAAGAAGTAATAATTTATGAAACCAATCCTCTATCTCCAGACTCAGATGATGATGGACTGACAGATATTGAAGAATTGAATACATGGAATACTAACCCCAATGTTGCAGACCTAGATAATGATGAGGATACATTTTATCATTTCCAAGATTGTAATGATAATGATTCTGGTGTAAATCCAAGTATGGAAGAAATACTTAATGGAGTCGATGATAATTGTGATAGTCTAATTGATGAAGGATATAACCAAAGTGATTTGGATGGTGATGGCCTTATTGATTATGAAGAATATCATGTTCATGGTACAGATTTCAATAATTCAGATTCCGATGAAGATGGTTTATCAGATTATGAAGAATTGATGATTTATGGAACAAATCCAATACTATTTGATGAAGATGAAGATTTAGATGGTTGGTATTGGTTTGAAGATTGTGATGACAATAATCCGTATAGATTCCCAGATATGAGTGAGATATTGGATAATGTAGATAATGACTGTGATGAACTAATTGATGAAGATTTTTTACTTTTAGATTCTGATTCAGATGGACTAAATGACTTTGAAGAATATCATAATTATTCTACAAATCCATTAGATGGAGATTCTGATGGAGATGGTTTGCCTGATGGGATGGAAGTGGTTACATTAGATTCCAATCCCTTAGAAGAGGATTTGGACAGGGATGCAGACGGATGGTATGAATTCCAAGACTGTGATGATGAGGATTTTGAGAGGGCACCCGATAAACCAGAAGTATTAGATAATAAAGATAATGATTGTGATAACTTAATCGATGAAGATTTTTGGGCTTTAGATAGTGATTATGATGGTATTTCAGACTATTCTGAATTTCATAATTACACTACTAACTATCTAGATAGTGACTCAGACAATGATGGCATAGAAGATGGAGTAGAAATACTGCAGAAATTTTCAAATCCTTTGAAATATGATTATGATAAAGATTCTGATGGGTACTATGAATTTGAAGATTGCAATGATTTAGTCTTTCAAATAAATTCTGGAGCTGAGGAAATATGGAATGGTATCGATGATAATTGTAATGATGAAAAAGATGAAAATATTACACGATTAGATTTTATAAATGTTAACCCACATTATAATCAAACATATAATTGGGATTCAGGAAATAAATCACTAATTATTTCCATCCAGGGAATTCCTAGCAATATTGAAAAGACGATTGTATGGGAATTTGAAGGCTTTTCAGTGACAGAGAATACTTCATCTGATAATCTGAGATTGTTCCTTCCTCCTTTAGATTGTAACAATAAATATAGGACTGCTTTAGATACACATCTTTGTTTAGAAGGAAATAAAAATCAAAATATTTCAGTTGTGATAACTGACTTGGGTATAGAAACTGAATTATCATGGGAAATTGACACTGAAGTTTGGATTAGAAATTCAAAAGAAGATGTCAGCATAACCTCTTTCCTCGGAACAACTCAAGGTCTTTTAGGGATGATTATTTTCATCATTATGGTCTCTTTGATAGGAGTACTAATTGGCGTCAGGATAAATAATAATAAAAATCTAAAAGATGCTTTTGAAGCATTTGAAGTTCCGGTAACGTCTAACTCTGTTGGCAAAAATATAGATTTACCTCCTGCACCAGAACTAACAAAATTATTTCATCATGATGATAAATAATTAACAGTCTTCTTCTTCTTGAGTAGTTTTGTTATCAGAACCCCATTCGGCATCTGGAGAGCCTCCTGACCACTCTCCAGTAACGGATATATCCTCAACCTCATCATCCTCCCTCCAAGGAGGATCTCCATCTGAACCACTAATAATTAAGCAACCTTCCTCATCTAATCTCTCAATTAACGTGTTTACACCTCTCTTTACGGATAAAAGATTTCCAATTGGAGTTCCAGAAGTGACAAAGGGAGATGTTGCAGTGCTAATAAGTAGGCCTTGTTTTGGAGAGATTATATCATGACTTTGGCTAGGATTTTGAGGATCTGTTACAGTTGCCACAATTTCTCCTTCCTCAACATAACTACCTGCGGGAGCTAATACATCTAGTAACCCACCTTGATCTGATCTAATCCAATCTGACCCAGTTGCTAGGAGCCTGAATCTTGGACGGCTAGGGTATCCAGGAATCATTCTTAAACTTCGTAAAACATTTAAAATACCATACATTGCAACTTGTACTGATTCGGGATCTGCTTCGTCAGAGCCTCCTCCTTCGTATGTTATACATGCTATATTTTCCTTATTTGCTGTTCTCCTTAGTGAACCACGGGGACCCTGAGTATCCAGAATAGTTTCAATTCCAAATGATCTAGCCGTTAAGTTACTTGGCGAATGTGCTAAATTAACTCTTATTTGAGGAATATTAGTTCTACCCTTGGCAGCAGCATGAAGATCAATAATATAGTCACTACCAGTGATTATATTTGACCAAATTCTATGTGCAACCCTCGAAGTAGTATTACTATCAAGTACTCCAGGAAAAAAACGATTTAGATCTCTTCCATCCGGGAAATATCTACTTTGTCTCCTGTAGCCTGGTAAATTAACTATTGAAACAATTCTAATTGTTCCTGATAAAATAGAAGGGTCTAATGCATTACCTTCTCCTAAGAAATTTGGCCCAGAAAGGTAGGTTAAAGCCAATGGACCTACTAATTCATCACCATGAATTGCGCCCAATAATGTAACTACTGGCCCTGGCCTTACGCCATGGAGTACTGTGACATTTATCGGCCACGAATCACCTATCTCTACATCGAGTAAATTAAACGTTAAATTTCTTATTTCACCAGGTTTTATTCTTTTTCTTAAAAAGCTGTGAGTCTTAACTCCTACTTCTCTTGTCCATTTATTTTTTAATTTGGAAGATTTTTCCAGACCTTTTTCGATTTCTAAGCGTCTACTTTTAGGGATTTGGTTGGCTACTTTGAGTGGTCCGAAACGTCTTTTCTTTAATCTGGGGACAATTTTATTGGTTGATTCTTTTGGAGCAATTGGATCAACAATATTTTCTTCTTCGGTATCAGTCAACATGCTGCCGAAGAGAGATTAATTAATAGTGTGTGCTTCTTATTAAGCGAATAATTGAATTCTGATGCCATATCTTGACACTACATGGACGAGATAGGAGAGATGTCGATGCAAGAAAAATACGCGCCGAACAGTATTTGTTTTGGTTGTGGACCTGCAAATAAAAAGGGTCTTAAAATAAAATCATATAGAAATGGTGAAGGTTTGAAAATGGAGTTTCAAACTTCAGAAGAGCATCAAGCTTTCCCAGGAATAATCAATGGAGGGATAATTGGAACTTTACTTGATTGTCATGGAAATTGGGTGGCTGCAATAGCACTCATGGATGAAGAGGGACTGGAAATGCCTCCATGTACTGTAACCGCTTCGTATAGTATTAAATTAAGAAGGCCCACACCTGCAAATTCAAAACTTAGTATCAAAGGAAAAGTATCAGAAATAAAAGGAAAAATGGTAAATGTAGAATTGGAAATGAAAGCAGGAGAAAAAATTTGTGCAACGGGAGAAGGGACTTTTGTGGCAATAGAAGAGGGCCACCCTGCATATCATAGATGGAATTAATGTAACTATTTCAGTAATACAGCGGTATCCTTTAGAACGGCCAAACGAGAGCCTGATTATGCAATATCCTTCGACTCGTCTCGATGAGTTAGGTTTGCAAGAAAAAATTGTATCCTTTTTGAAAAGTGAATGGAAAATAAAAGAGTTGTTTCCTCCACAATCTGAAGCATTGCCATATTCCCTGAAGGGTGAGAATGTAATGCTTACAATCCCCACTGCAAGTGGCAAGTCATTGATAGCTTATCTTACAATAATACACAGATTGGCGAATGATTTAGAGGGGCAAAAAGCAATATATGTTGTTCCATTGAAAGCACTAGCTAAAGAAAAATTTAGAGATCTAAAAGAAATAACTACTCAAACGAATCTGAAAGTTGGCTTAGCAATTGGCGATAGAGAAGGAGAAATATCGCGTATAGATAATGCAGACATAATTGTATGCACAAGTGAAAAACTTGATTCATTGATACGTACAAAATCTGGATTTATGGATAAAATAGGGATTTTGGTTGTTGATGAATTTCACCTGATAAATGATTTTGGAAGAGGGCCAACTTTAGAAATTGTTTTATCACGTATAAGGCACAAAAGGCAAAATGTTCAAATCATTGCTCTTTCAGCTACAGTTGGAAATTCAGAAAAATTATCTAATTGGTTAAATGCTAGATTGATTAAATCTAATTGGAGGCCAGTTGCTTTAGAATATGGGACTTTAAATGGTTTAGAAGTAACAATTCACAAGATTGATAGTAAAAAAATAGAAGAGCACCCTAAAACCAGAATTATTGATGGTAGAGAAACGCAGCGATTAAGTGCGATCCTTGATGATACTGTCAAATCTAAAGGTCAGTTACTAATTTTTGTTGCATCTAGAGCTTCGGCACAAAAGGAAGCTAGAGATTTGGCTAAACATGTGATCAAGAAATCAAAAATGAATAGTACAATTTATAGTAAAAAAAATATAAATTTATGGAGTGAATTATCAAATTCTTTATCCAATAAGCAAGATTTAACAGCTCTTGGCAATAAATTAGTTTTAGCATTGAAAGGAGGTGTGGGTTTTCATCATGCAGGGCTGAGTAATCAGCATAGAGAAAAAATAGAGAAGGCTTTTAGAAATGGACAAATAAATTGTTTAGTTGCTACACCGACTCTTGCACAAGGAATTAATTTGCCTGCACGCAGAGTTATAATACGCGATCATAAGCGTTGGAATACCCTTGCAGGAACAAATATTCCCATTTCAGTAATGGAGATAAAGCAGATGATGGGGAGAGCCGGTAGGCCAAAATATGATACTAGAGGAGAATCATGGATTTTGGCAAAAAACAATCAAGAGGTTGATTTTTTGGTTGAAAAATATATCAGTGGCGCACCAGAAGATGTGATATCAAAATTATCTAATCCAAATGCAAAAAAACCAGAAGAAGATCCGTGTCTATTAACTCATGTACTATCGATGATATCTACTGGTGATTTAAAAGATAGAGATTCTCTTGGTAGATTTTTTGAAAAGACGTTTTTATCAACTCAGTTGAGTACTGAAGATTTGGCTGCTAGAATAGATGATTCTATCAATTGGCTAGTCAATAATGGTATGATTACGCGAGAAGGCGAATCTGATGTTGTAAAAGAAAGGATATTTCAGTATGTAGGGAATGAGGTAGAAGAAAATTGGGAAGATTTGAGACCATCCTGGGTGAACTCTGCAGCCAGCATTCCTGGATTAGATATTTCTGAACAAAAAATTATGGAGAAGAAGAAATATACTCCTAGAGAGGGTCCTGCAATTTTTGGTTTTACTAAAGCTAGTTCAATTGAGTTTGAAGAGGCAGTTTTACCTGAGCTATCTGCAATGACATATGAATCAACAAATTTGGGAATGAGAGTATCTCGACTTTATCTAAATCCAATATCTGGAAGAATTATAAAAAATGGCTTAGAGAAGGCAATGAAGGTATTAATAGGAGATGATGAATACCATCAAATATCTCCATTTGGAATTTTACATTTGGCAGTAAGCACTCCAGATTTCTTACCTTTATGGCCAAAAAATTCTGATTATGAAATTATTCAAGCTTCTTTGCATAGTCATTCGAGAGAAATACTAACAGAAAACTCTGACTTAGAAGAGGAGAAAATGAAAGGAGCATTAGTATTAGAATCTTGGATTAATGAGTTAAAATTCGAAGACATGGAGAATAAATGGAGTGTGCAACCTGGTGACTTACGTAGCAGGACTGAACTAGCAGAATGGATATTGTATGCGATTAGAAGAATACTAAATGAAGATGAAGATTTAAAAAATTTGAATAAAGATGCACATAGGCTGTTACTCGAATCAATAAATGAAGTTCACAAGAGAGTCAGATATGGATGTAAATCTGATTTATTAGGATTAGTCTCTCTAAGGGGTGTTGGAAGAATTAGGGCAAGAGAACTCAATAATACACTTGGAGTGATTAATATAAAAGATTTGACGATGTTAACAGAAAATGACAAATATAAACTTTCAGATTTGAGAGGATGGAGTGAAAAATTAGTAGAAAATATTATTTTATCTGCAAAACAACTTTCTAATAAAAATAATTAGTAATTATCAAGGCGCAGAGATATGGAAATAGCACATCCAACACCATGGTTTCCTGCATGGGGAGTAAAATTTCATAGGCCGATAGATAATCTAGATGATTTGATATCAAAATTTAATGACTTTCGAGAAGATAATCGTTGGGCATTATTGGCTGACGAAATTGTTGCAAGTGAAGTACATCTTTGGACATCTTGGTATGCATTGATAAGAAGGGAGAAAAGGAAGGAAATGATTGCTAGAACTCCTGATGTGGAGATGTTGAGGTTAATGTCAGGAACTCATCAAATAAAATCAGCTTTTCAAAGAGCGGGAGTAAAGAAAGGAGATGAAAGAGCATGGATCATTTATATCCCAAAGAAAGAAAAAGTTGATATTGAAGAGATAAAGATTGGAAGAAGAATTTATTCTGATAAAGATGATGGTGCGAGAAAGTTAGCAGAATTTATTGGTGCGAAAATTATTCCAAAAAGGCCAAAACCGATTGTAAATGGCTTAGAAAGAATAGGCATAGAAGGAAGTTTTGGCAATCTAAATTATTCTCAGATAGAAGATTTATTCTTGACTCACATGTCGTTATCAGAACTGTAAAATTGTTAGCCTGTAATAGACAAACTGATATGTAGACCCCGAGGGTCGAATGTTAGTTATGTCCAAGTTCTATGGCTTTAGGTATTGTGTCAATTGTGAAGTAGCTTGTACTAGTGGTAATTTTGTTGATTATAACAAAAAGAGATACTGTACAGCATGTTGGATTCAAAATCAAAATCCAGATCATCCTGAAATAGATGAAATAAGGAAAAAAATAATCAAAGATGCTGAAGAATGGAAATGCATAAAGTGGAGTAGGGAAGAAGGCCCACTGCCAATAGGACCTAAATCTCATCGTAATTGAGGCTATATAATGGAATCGAGATTTGCCCCAAATGACTTAGATGCGAGCAAGTGGGAAAATATTGAGCCTTTTTTGAATAGTTTGAAACAGAGAAGAATAAATAGTACTAACTGTATTGAAGATTTGATTCGCGATGAATCACAATTAAGTGAAATTGTCTCTGAAACCCGTGCTAAAGCCTATATAAACATGACAAGTCAAACAGACAATCAAGAATATCAAAAAGCATGGAGAGATTTTGTAGAAAATATCCAACCTAAATTATCTGAATATAATGATATAATAAATAAAAAAATTATTAATAATGATTTTGTTGAAAATCTACCTGAACGCTATGATATAATGATAAAAGGAATAAAATCCGATATAAAGATATTTAGAGAAGAAAATATACCTTTACAAACAAGATTATCAATATTATCTACAAAGTATAATGAAATTAGAGGTAAACAAACAGTATTTTTTGAAGGTGAAGAAAAAACCTTACCAATGATGGCAATTTATCAAGAGAGTAATGATAGAGAAATTAGAGAATCTGCTTGGAGGGCTACAACCTCGAGAATATTAAAAGATGAAGAAGAAATTTCAAATATTTTCGAAGAAATGATTAAGTTAAGGAATCAAATAGCAATCAATTCTGGATTTAGTGGATTTCAAGAATATATGTTTGCAGCTATGCATAGGTTTGACTACAGCATAGATGATTGTTTAGAATTTCATGATTCAATAGAATATTCATGTATGCCCCTAAAACATCAAATGAATGATTTGAGAAAAGAGAAATTGGAATTAGATAAACTAAGACCATGGGATACATCTGTAGATATTGATGGTAAAAAACCTCTGAAGCCATTTTTTGATGCAGATGAATTGATAAATGGCTGCTCAAGAATATTTCACTCGATGTCAAAGGAATTAGGTGATTTTTTTGATCTATTAAAAGAAAATAATTGTCTAGATTTGGAAAGTAGAAAGGGTAAAGCCCCTGGTGGATATCAATATTATTTACAGAAAAGTAGGATGCCATTTATTTTCATGAATGCTACCGGTACACAACGTAATCTTGAGACCATGATTCATGAAGCAGGGCATGCTTTTCATTCGTTCTATTCAGGCCATTTAGATTTAATTAGTGAGAGAGATGCTCCAATAGAATTTGCAGAAGTAGCTTCCATGTCTATGGAATTATTAACACACCCTTACTGGGAAGAGTTTTATGAAAAAGAAGATGCAGAAAGAGCTAGAATAAAACACTTAAAAGGCATTATACAATTTATGCCTTGGATGGCAACTATTGATTCATTTCAAAACTGGATTTATAAAAATCCAAACCATACTCGTTCGGAGAGGGTAGAAAAATGGTTAGAAATACAGGAAATATTTGGGTCTAAAATAGATTATGACGGCATAAACAAAGAAGGAGAAAATTTAGAAAAAATAATAGAAATAAGTTGGCAACTACAAGGGCATTTGTTCGGAGCACCATTCTATTATGTAGAATATGGAATTGCTCAATTAGGAGCTCTACAGCTTTGGAAATTCCATAAAGAAAATAATATTAATGCACTTAGACTGTATAAAAATGGATTATCTTTAGGATATACTAAAGGCCTTACGGAATTATTCGCTGCAAGTGGACTGAAAATGTCTTTCTCTAAAGATCATGTTAGCAAACTCATTCGAGAAGTAAGTGATCAACTTCAAGACGTTTCTACCAATTAATAGGACAGTGGGCGCCCACAGTTAATCCTGTAGGCCCTCAGCTGTCACTGTAAAGACTGCCTCGCCTTCAGGAAGGTTCGGACTGTCAACGAGACGTGCTATTCTTCGTCCTCCTTTTGATTTCCTGAGGTACAGGCGGAATGTGCTTGCATGGCCAACTATATGACCACCAATTGCTTTTGTTGGATCTCCCCACAAAGCATCTGGTTTTGACATTACTTGGTTTGTAACTAAAACAATAGAATTTTGAACATCTGAGAGTTGTTTTAATTCCTTCAGGTGTCTATTGAGCTTTTGTTGTCTAGTTGCTAGCATTCCCCTTCCAACATATTCTGCACGAAAATGACTCGTTAATGAATCTACAATGACTAATTTGACATCGATATTCTTTGCCATTCTTTTTATCTCATCAACAAGTAATATCTGATGAGCAGAATTATATGCCCTTGCAACATGAATTCTCTCTAAAGCATCACTGGGATTAATACCTACTGCTTCTGCCATCTGAGCTATTCTCTCGGGCCTAAATGTGTCTTCAGTATCTATGTAAAATACCTCACCATTTAGCCCTCCTTCTTCTAATGGTCGAATTGCATTGACTGCCAATTGATGGCCTATTTGTGTCTTACCACTTCCAAATTCTCCATAAACCTCTATTATTGACTGTGTCTCAAAACCCCCTCCCAATAATTCATCCAGTGATGAAGTGCCAGATGTTAATTTTTGGACTATTTTACGCTTATCCAATAGTGCATTACCACTGATGAATCCACCAATATTAGCCATCTTTTTTGCTCCTGCAATTATCTTTGCCGATACTGCTTCACCTAATTCTGCTTGCTCTGCTAATTCTGAAGGACTCATAACTGCAATAGCTAGTAATTCCTCAAAACCAGCTTCACGTAATTTCTCCGCAGTCGCCGGGCCAACTCCAGGAAGATCTTCGACAGTTAATTCAGGTTCATCAACGTCGATCACAATTTCTTTTTCTTCTACCTTCTCACTTGCTGTTTTTTTACTCATTTCATCACCAACTATGTTAATACCTAATAGGAGTTTAGTATATTAAGAAGTTAATAACCCTTTAATTAAAAATGAAAGTGCTTAAAATTATATATTCCTCTAAGTGCATCGATTTTTCACTTTCATTTTAGATTCATTTTTGGTATCGGATGGTGGATTTGAACCACCGGTCTCCGGGTTATGAGCCCGACGAGATAACCTGACTACTCCAACCCGATGGTTCAACGAGAATGTATGGATTATTTGAAGACAATGGAGACAATAGTAGTATTGAATGGTGAATTGATCTTACTAAATCCAATAAATGTATTTTTATAAATTTAAATTCTACGGCTGATTTCTTCAATAAATAAATCTGTTTCGGAGAGTAATGAAAGAGAATCTTGTATTTCACCTTGTTTAAGCAATTGTATAATATCTGAAATATTTTTTTCAATACTTATTCTTGCACTATCTTTTGCATTGATTCCAGCAGAATTTAACTTCTTACGAATACTTATCCACTCTTCCTCTATAAAGGAAAGAAGTTCATTTGCTTCTTTCATTTCTTCTTCAAAGTCCCTTAATGAACTAGTTAGATCATCTAATTCTCTAGCTGCTACAATCCATTCTCCTTTATTTGAAGTTTGAATAATGGATTCTAATTTTGACATCCACTCTGAATTTGATTTACCAGAAGGCATTTTTAACTCCAAGGTTTTTCTCTGCCTCAAAGCTTTTTGAACTTTGTTCATAGCCTCGGAAGTAGAATTTATTTCACGTATAACACTATTGGCCAATCCTTTTGCAAGGGCCGAATCTCCTGATTTTAATGCATCCTTTGCTTCAGATATTCTTTCTTTAGTGTCAATTGAGATATTAGAGCTCAAAACTGAAACTGCATCTTCAGCATCTTTAATTGTTTTTATCGCAATTTCTTCTATTGAACCAATCTCAGTTATATGGTATTTTATTGATTCTGCAATTTGTATTGCTTCTTTTGGATCTTCTCTAGATAATGCATCTTTGGCAGAATTTAATATTCCACTAATATCTTTTATTTGATGTCCAGAATAGTCACCAATCATACCTTCAGAAACAGAAATAATATCGGATGCTTCTTGCCAATATTTCTCAATAATGATTGCTTTTTCTTTTGCTTCCCTGTAAAGTATCTCAGCATCTCTAAAAGAACCAAATTCAAATTCTTTATCGCCTAATTCAAGTTTTTCACGAGGTTTCTTTGGTATCTTTGTTACTAATTCTGCCTTTTCTATCGCCAACAAAGAATCATTCCTTATTTCTTCCAAATCTTTGGAAAAGGCAAGTATCTTATTTGCATCAATAATTGCATCATCTATCAACCTCATCCCATCTGATGGATCATCAAAACCTTCTTCCCTTGCAATTTTTAATATTGATGTGGCTTGTTGCACATTGTGACCGAGTGATTTGAGTTCTAATATTTTTAACTCTGCCTTATCTAATTCTTTTCCAAAGTTCTTCCTCTCTAAGAAATCTGGGTCTTTGGATAGTAAATCAGGTATCATAGTAAATAAATTGGCTAAAATGACAAAAGTCCAAGGAAGTAAGTCACTAGTAGAAGACAGTATGGCCAAGGATATTGCGAGTCCTGCAATACTAGTGATACCTCTTAATCTTCTACTTGCTAAACTATATGATAATATAGAGTTTGAAATAATCCATAATATAATCACGATAAGAAATAATATTAGAAGAGGCAGGAAATTAGAATCGTCAGAATAATGAAGTCCTATGAAAGCTAAAATGCAAGACCAAAGAATATTACAATACGAAGCAATTATAGATTTAGATTTTGGAGTGAAATCAATTAGTTCTGATAGCCAAAAGGCTGAAAGAAATAATATCACAATTGGCCCGAATTTTATTATTACTTCTGAATTATTACCAAGATTAGCAAAAAGCCACCAGCCGCCAGTAGCAGTTAATAATAAAGTGCATGCTATAGCAAACCTTTCTACCCTAATCCTATGTTCAGAAACTACTCTATCTGGGTAGTCCGGCATCATCATCATATTTGCCCGTCCATTGTTTTAGTCAATATCTATCCGGTCTCCTGATTAAATTCATTTGCTTTTTCCAATTATTGTTCCTCTACGTAAAAAGAAAATGGATACTGTTGTAATAATAAATAATAGAATTACAAGGGTAAATTGATTTTTAGTCTCATATTCTAAATCATGCTCAATGAAGAAGACCCCATTATCATTTGCGGATACACTATTCCAAACAATACTTATGTTTAATTCTGAATTATTAGGCACAATGAAATCATATTCTATAATTGAAATAGTACTTGATTCTATTTCTGCACCTGGTAAATCAACAAATTTACTACAAATGTCGGATATACAAACTCTAGCATGTGCATCATCAAAGCCATTGTTTTTCAGATGTATAACATATGATGCACTTCCACCTTCAAATAAATCACCCGTTAATGATTGAGAGACAACTTCTAGATCAACTCCTCTTTTAGGAAATATATTCAAAGGAAAGGTTTCCTCCCTAGAATTTCCGGATGAATCAATCGCTATTACATTTATTTCATGAAAACCCACATCAATCAGAGGAAGGGAGAGTTTCTCAACTTCTTCTGACCAAAGAGTATTGGGCAAAATTATTTGCCCATCTAAGTAAATTTCCCACGAGGTATTATTTATCGAATCCAAATCATCATACGAATTAGAAAAAATCAATTGAATTAAATCTCCTTCTCTGGCAGATTTGTCTAATTCAATTAAGGAATTATTTGCCATTATATCCATTAATATTGTTGGTGAATTTCCGTCAATTATTTCGATCTTCCATTCTTCTGTAACAGTATTGCCTGCATCATCAGTAACGATTAAACCCATTCGTATTTCAGTCGGTTCTTTTTCAAGGTGACGTTCTATGATACTAAGATGTAATCCATTGACTCCTGAACCTTGTGAAACAGTGAAAGAAAATTCTCCTTGATTTAGTTCATATTGCCTCCAACCATCAGAAATATTTGTTAATAGTTCAATTGATGTAGGTAATTTACTTTCATCATTTGCAGAAATATTTATTCTTATTTCACTTCCTGAAACTACTGATAAAACATCACCATAATTACTAAAATTATCGAAGCTATTACCGCCGTCCAATGAAATTTCACCGCTCCATTCGGGCTGAATTCCATCGATAACTATATTTTCAGACCAAGATGAATTAGTGTCATGAGAATCAGTACACGTAAGAGTGATACTAGCAATTTCGCCATGAGAAAAATTATATTCACTGGGATGTAATTCAAACCATGCGTTCTGTATAGTATCCACTAACTGGTTGTCCTTTTTTATTTTCCATTCTAGAATTGGATTTTCAAGTACACTATCCTCGCAAAAACTAGTATAAGTAGTAGAGCCATTCAATGAAATAAATGATGAAGAAAAAGGATACCGCGAAGCAGATAAAGAGGGAGGGAAATTTTCTCCAATTGTAATTCTGATATTAGAAGCTACGGGAGATTCGCTTCGATTAATAACAAAAATATTTGGCTCACCATTGATTATCTCAGAC
The DNA here is from genome assembly GCA_003602595.1 of Candidatus Poseidoniales archaeon. Taxonomy (GTDB): domain Archaea; phylum Thermoplasmatota; class Poseidoniia; order Poseidoniales; family Thalassarchaeaceae; genus MGIIb-O3. The sequence continues at coordinate 27,636 of QQRX01000101.1, forward strand.
ATTGCACTGTATCTAAATTCCCAATTTTCAGGAAGAGATATCTGTAAAGGTATTTCTTCAATTAGCGCTCCTTCTCTAGGTAAATCAATAATTCTGGTTATTCTATTATCAGTTAAACCGATTAAATTGGCTGATTCAGTCCATCCCCAAGAATCTGTGGAATTGTTGACTAGACCAACAATTGGAGGATTGATAATTACTTCATTTTCAATTGCAGTTAATGAACTATAATCAAATGAGCAACAACCTGCTAGGAAGGAGTTATTCCAATCTCTTGAAGAAATTATTAAATCACTGAAATTATTGATTTCACTAGAGTTGATAATTCCATCATTATTCCCCATAAATTGATCAATTTGTTTCCTTAATCCCAATGATTGATTAGGTAGAAGATCTGTACCATAAGACTCTAGAATTGAAACCTCTGAAAACCAAGATGCGTTGAATTCTGAATTTATGATAATTGGTCCTGTAATATTTAGAAATGCGTTACCTGTAATATTATTTTCGAATGAATTTTCAGATGATTTGAATGAATCATCAAAATTTGAAAAATCTAATTTGACATCATTAATACAAGGTACAGAAATAGAAATAATAATCATAAAAGTGAATAGAGAACTAATAGCGACATATTTTTCCATATTAAAAACCCGTTAAATAGCGTTATAAATTATCTGTGAACCA
>QQRX01000102.1:0-4536 GCA_003602595.1 Candidatus Poseidoniales archaeon
GATGAAAATGAACATTATACATTAGTGACATTCAATCATGAAGCAGTAGGAAGAGGTAAGATAATACACGGCGATGGAGCGATTTATCAGAGTGTTAAATTTACTGCATTAGTTTTTACTATGGAAAATAATGAAGTTGTAGACGGTGCTGTTTCTGAAGTTTCTGAATATGGTGCATTCGTAAGAATTGGACCAATAGAGGCATTATTGCACAAATCCCAAATTCTTGATGAACCTATTCAAGTCAATCTTGGAATACGCAGAATAGAAGGTTCTCAAACTGGCAAATCTTTAACAGAGGGCTCTTTTGTAAGGTCAAGAATAGTTTCTAAGGCGATAAATCAAAACGATCCTCGTTCAAGTAAAATCGGCCTAAATTGTAAAATGGACGGACTTGGTTGTTTTGATTGGCTATCAGAGAGTGATTAAGATGGTAAAAGTTCCGTTTGCATGTGGAGAATGCAATCGAATTTTAGACGATGGTATTGCACAATGCAATCATTGTCCAAACGCCCCAGTTACTACAGACTGGCAGGGATTTGTTGTCATTCTTCACCCCTCAAGGTCTGAAATAGCAAAAAGGCTTAATGTTTCAGCACCAGGTAACTATGCGTTAAAAGTTAATATTCGTTAGGAGATGAAAATTTGGAAATAATAGAGAGAAAAGAAAATACTTTACTTGGTAGGGTAGAAATAACCTTCACCTTAAATCACTCAAATGCGCCTACTCCCTCTCTATCAAAAATGATTGAAATGGTAATGAAACTAGAACCAGGTTCAAAAAAGGATTTGATTTATATTAAAAATGTTAATACTAGATTTGGAATGGCTAGGACAAATGGTTTAGCATTAATCTATGAATCAGAGGATTATGCCAATTTAGAACCAGATTATATAAAAATAAGGCATGAAATCCCAGAAGAGTCAAGTGGAGAAGAATCCGAAGGAGGAGATGAATAATGCCTGATGGAAGTCCTAACCCACAAGCCAAACATACCAAATATGCAATTGAGGGGGACTCACTAATAAGAAAAGGCGAGTTTTGCCCTATTTGCGGCCCAGGTGTTTTCTTAGGAATACATAAAGATAGAAAGGTATGTGGTAAATGCGGCTACTCCGATCCTCCAAAAACCTATAGAGGAATATATCAAGAAGAAGAGTAATCTTCCCAAAACCCATCATTGGTTAGTATCTTAGAATTAGATATATGAATTCCAATATTCTCTCTCTTCTTAAATAATAAATCATTATCTTTTATTTTCATTTCACCATCATGTCTCCATCCTGTCCATCTCCACACTCCCTTTTCCGGTTCAAAAAAAGCATCTAATACAGGACCTGGTGTTTTTATAATAAAAGGCTCATCGTTTAAATCTTTGAGTATTGCCACTGACTTACCATGCATCATTACAAACCATCCTCCTTCTTTAGAAAATTTGACATTGGATATCTTGTCTTTTAGAGTAAAAATCTTACTAACTTCAATTACTCTCTCCTGGTTTAACTCCATTACACATCCAGCAGCAGACCAAATAACTATGTTAGAATCATTCTCAATTATCGAAACTATCGGATTCATTTCAGCAGATATATCCATATCTCTCCAAACCGGATAATGATCTCTCCATATTTCTTCTCCTTCTTGATTAATCATGTAAATCCCTTTATTTTTTGTTGCAAATACAATATTTTCGCCCACTTTACTTAGCCCCATCGGTTCCGCAGTCAGAATCTTTTGCCATGCAGAGTTTTTAGGCCTTATATCTAAATCGCCGATGGAAGAGGTTCTCAAAATATCTCTACCTATTCCATTTTCCCAATTTATTTCCAGAGGTATACCAGCCATTCTAGCATCTTGTAGCTCTCTATCTATCCAAATTCCTATCCAAATTTTTTCAAATAAAACTCCTGACATAATCGTTGTAGGAAATGGTTTTGAGTATGGAGAAATATATTCATAGTCAAAATTCAACCTTGCTAATTCTCCTGATGTACCAATTACTATTATTGTATTATCATTACTGTTAACCATCTGAGGAGTGAAGTCTAATGACATGACATTATTCTGACAAAGACTCGGTCTTTGAATGTGTGTCCGTCAAGTTTGAATCAAATACTTCTTTCGCATGTCATGGTCACGTTATTGCTGGCATCTTCTAAAGATCCAGCATCTATGAATCTTTATAACGCGATGTTAAGTAATACAATTTGGAAAAAAGGCATTAAAATGCCTCATGGAATTGTTCATGAGCATGATTTAGGACAAACACATCTTTTACTAATAAGAGATAAACATCATATATTTGCAGATAATATTGATATTATCCATGAAAAGCATAAAAATATTCAGGTTGATGAGGTTTTAGTGCTTTCAAAGCATGCTTCAAAATCAAAAATACCTGCATTGTGTATCCATGTTATCGGTCTACCTGGTCAAGAACCATATGGAGAAATGGGACAATCCGGTGGGTACAAAGGTCAGTTAGTACCTCCTTCGACACGTTTTGGCTCACTTTTCAGATCTCTATGTGAAATATCTGAAAATAAGGGAATGGATTCAGAGTTTGATATAACTATTGAATCAACTCATCATGGACCATATCTAACTAAACCAACCGCATACTTGGAAATAGGTTCTACTGAGTCTCATTGGATAAGGCAAGATGCTGCTGAAGTTTGGGCTCTAACAATTATTCAATGCCTAGGTCTTAATGGTGACAAACCCATAGGAGAGTGGAAAGGTGAAGGTTATGTGATGATAGGATTAGGAGGGGGACACTATGCGCCTAGGCACAAATCAATTATTTCCAAGACTGATGTTTGGGTTGGGCATATTTTAGCTAATTATTCATTAATTTTTGATGATTATATCGAGGGAGAAAAAATTTCAGGTTCTTGGCAAGATTCTATACAAAAATCTATAGAAGCTACGCAAATATCTTTTCCAGGAGGAAATATTTTTGTCCATCTTGATAGGAAATCTTTCAAAGCTTGGCAAAGGAATAGTATAATTTCCTTCTTGGATAAAAAGAATATTCCAGTATATAGGCTCAAAGAAATAGTATCTCTCCACAAGCATAAAAGTTCTGATGACTCTCCCTTTAATTAATGAGGTTTATCGGACGTATTATCGTATTGTTTTTACCTTTAATGCCACGTTTTTTCATTAGATGGATTTCTAAGCGTTATGTAGCGGGAGAAACTCTTGTAGATGCACTTAATGTCATGGAATCTTTAAGTTCTGAAAATACTTGTTTTACAGTGGATGTTTTGGGGGAGGAAATAAATAATATTTTAGAAGCATCATATTTTATCAATGAATATAATAATGTTTTAGAAGCCATAGTCGAGAAAAATATCGATGCAAATATTTCAATTAAACCTACAGCTTTAGGCCTATTATTAGATAAAAATATAGCAACAGAAAATCTTGAAAATCTACTTAATAAAGCAGCTTTGAATAATATTTTCGTCCGACTAGACATGGAAGATACTCGTGTTACTCAGCCAACTATAGATTTGGTTTATGAGATGCACAACAAAGGACATAAAAATGTTGGCACAGTTCTTCAAGCAAGATTATTTAGAACACCCGAGGATGTAGTAAAGATATGTTCCAAATTAGGACATAATGCAGACTTTAGAATTTGTAAAGGAATTTATTTAGAGCCTAATGATATAGCATTTACTACTTATCAAGATATTGTGGAAGCGACAAATGTTACAATTGATTCCATGTTACAGAAGGGCGCTTATGTCGCAATTGCTTCTCATGATGAACCTGTAATAAATCATGCATTAAATTCACTAATAAAAAATGATATGGGTCCCAAAAAATCTGATCCTAGAGATAATTCTGGACCTAAATTAAATGGTAAAGGGAATGGTTATGAATTTCAATTTCTATTGGGAGTTAGAGGAGATAAAAGACGTAAATTGGCTGAAGAAGGCCATTTGACTCGTATTTATTTGCCATATGGTTCACGTTGGTATGAATACAGCATGAGGAGACTACGCGAAAATCCAGAAATTGCAACACATGTTGCAAAGGCATTTCTTTTACCATGGACTAATAGAAGATAATTAGTAAGGAGGATGCAGATACATTCTCTTTATTTCTGCTGCTTCTCTTTTGCCTCTTAGAGTACGTCCCTTTCCAGTATGTATGGCTCTAATCCTCCATTTATGGCCTTCAATTTCTATTATCGTTCCACATGAAAATATCTTATCAGGTGAACACTCAAGGCTGTAAGGAGTACTATTTTCCCCATCTGTCATTGTAATTTTTATTATTTTTTTATCTATTCGAATTGCCCACATTGCATATATTTCTGAAGCAATCAGTTTCTCAAACGGTTTTGATATTTTATTATCAATTCTAGTCACTGTCCAATCCGATTCATTGTGTTGAAATATGTCTCCTATTGATATAATCTCGTCATTATCAACTTCAATCATTCCTGAATAACTTTTTTTTCCTTCAGAAAATGTAGTATTAACGAATACTGGTTTGGGAGGCCTTAACTCAATCAAATG
>QQRX01000102.1:5061-7724 GCA_003602595.1 Candidatus Poseidoniales archaeon
CATCCTAATTCTTTTACAATAGTTGAAGAAGGAGGAAAATTTGGTGTCATTTTGAATCGTCTAATATCACGATATAATGCAGATGCATGGTCTAAGGTAGTAGTTAAGCCTTGGAACGAAATTACTGCTGAAAGTATTTCATGGTTTGCTTCAAATGCGACTTCTAATGATATTACGCCTTTTTCTTTAATACCATTACCTGTTGATTTGATTGTTATTGATTTACCGGAGAATGATCGTGTAAATGCTTTAATTAATTCTTTCGACTTACTCTCTCCTGGTGGGATAATTATAGTCAAAGAACCTGAAGTTCCTACGGGAGATGTAGGAGAAATAAAAGATGACTCAGAAATCACTCCCGCTCAAGAGAAGGTATTATACTTTAATAAATGGATAAAGGCAATAAGAGATTTCAGTATGAATAATTCTATGAGTTTTGTAGAATTAACTGGGGGCTCATTAGTAATTTTACGCAAATCAGAATAATTTGCATATTATTTTTTATTATGCGATTAAATACTGATTTTCTCTAAATATTTTTTGCTTCAATTAACATATCTACTCTAAATATTCCATAACCATAATGGTCATCATGTTCGCTTTGTCCATCTTTCATATTTGAATTATCCATTATCAATTCTTTAACTTCTATTATACTGTCTCTGTCTTGCGAATTCTCACGCTGTAGTTCTGGGTTATTTTCTAATAATAATGCCAAAGATCCAGAAACCCAAGCAGTTGCTGCAGAAGTTCCACTAGACCAACCCCACCAATTCTCATTACTCACTCCTCCAGCCATAAGTATCGGTACTTCTTGTCCCGGACCAACAACTTCCGGCTTCATATCAGGATTACTTCTAGGTAATATTGGATTAGGCCAAAACCTACCATTGTTATCTCCTGCAGAACTACCTTTCCAAATCTGGCCATTTCTAGTAATACCGCCGACACAGATGACATCTTCAACAGACCCAGGAGACTCAACATCTCCATCGTCATTTTCTCCATCATTTCCTGCTGCTGCAACAATATAGACTCCTTGATCTAAGGCTTGTTCAACTGATTGTTCCAGAGCATCAGTAGTAAATATTCCTGAGCCAAATCCTTGTGCTCCTCCCAGGCTTAAAGAAATAATATCTGCTCCATTGTCTACACACCAATCAACTGATTCAGCTATCATTTGATCTGTGCCTGTACCATCTTTACTAATTGCTTTGGCAACTAACAATGAAACTCCTCTTGCATTACCCATTAATCCATTATTTGATATTATAATTCCGGCCATTGCTGTTCCATGTCCTTCATCATCATATGGCTCTGAATTTTGATTAACAAAGTCGTTCCAACCAGCTATTTCAACCCCCTCAAATCCAGGGTGATCTATATCAATACCAGAATCCACAATACATAAAATTACTCCTTTTCCATCAAGATTTTGTATTTCATTTAGTCCTGTTATTTCTCTATATTCATTTTCCCAAGTTACCAATGCAGCAGATGGGCCAGATGCACTGATGTTTCCAATTCCTGGCCATAAATAAATTAGTGAAACAGATAATAGTAATATCGCAATTAGCACTGTCACTATTGCTGAAACCATCAATAACGAGTCATCATTTTTAGTCAAATCAATTGATTGAACAAATTCCTCATCTATTTTCTCTTCCATATCAATCCACTAATTTACCAGGTTTCTTCATCACTAAAATGACTTTCCACAGGAGTATTAGAATTACAACTCCTGCATTCTATTCTTGTTGGAATAATTTTTCCACATTTTCCACATTTTTCGCCAATATTTCCCTTTCCACGGCAATCAATTTCTACACATTTTATTTCTATTTTGCCCGATGAATATTTTTTTGCAGTCGTTTCAATGTTACATATTGGACATCTACCTTGCTGTACTGTAGGTTTCTTTTTCACAGTTTCTCCTGCAACTTCTCTAGCCCTTACTGACTGAATTCTTTCTTCAGCACTCCCTAGCATAAAATGAGGAAACCAAATAATTACTAATAGCAAGAGTACAGATAAAATACCTGATAGGATGTACAGTAATATTAGTAGATAATTAAGATCTTCAGATTCAATATTCATTCTACCTGCTACAGCGTGTGTACCGGACCATGACATAACATTTAGCATCAAGATCAAAACTCCCATTTCTATATCCCATGCTCGTAGACTATGATCTTCCCATGCTTCTTCTACAACTCGAGGATCTGGATGCGCATGTCTTTCCTGTACATGAATATCTCTGGTTTCCCTTACGGCCCTGTGGACAACTATTATAGAAAGGAAAAATAATACTAAATTTCCTAAAATTATCGCTCCAAAATCAGTTATTTGAGAATCGAATGGGAAAGAAGGATTTCCTGCATGACTTGACATATATCCATATTGAACAGCAAAAGAACCAACTAGTAAGTATGCTAAATTTTCTCTCATTATAGGATATTCTGACCAAAGCGAGAATATCATTCCTAGCCAGCAAATCAAAGATAAAAGAGATAACATCAAAGTCCAATCTGAAACCTGTAAAAAACCGCTATTTTCTCCAAAAATTCCGTATCTATTATAATCTCCTCCTCCAGATAATTCTCCAATCCCAATATCCCATGCTCCAAGTATAAACGATACACTAGCCAGTAAAATTATTGCTA
>QQRX01000103.1 GCA_003602595.1 Candidatus Poseidoniales archaeon
GAAATTCCACGACGGAAATCGGCCATAGGAGAAAGATATGGGCGAGCACCATCATGGCCGAGAATTGAATCAGCAGCAGGTGACCATCTCTCTCCTTCTCTATTTAGAGAAGAAATATTATCACCATTTTTTGAAGTAAAACCAGTGCCATAGTCAGAGGAAAGAACTCTGTAACCAGCATAGTCACATCTAATACATTCAACATTAAAATCTATTTTTGTATCATTTATATGCAAGTCTAAACCGCATGCAGGACAAAGAGCGTGTAAAACTCCTAAATTCTTATCGCCCTTTGTTGAAGCTTTTAGTATTGGATCTTTATCAATAATCTTGGCTCTTATTATATCTCTTGATCTCATTGTATCTCCTGCAGAGGGAATAAAACGATCAACTAATTCTGTTATGTAGATATCAGCAAATTGAGATAAAGCCGGTACATTTCTGTGTCCTGAATTCGAATTTTCGATATGTAGAATTTTTATTTCTGCAGTTTTGGCATTTAATCTGTTCACTTGGCCTATGAATACATCTCCAATATCTGGAGTATTTATTTGTGGCCTATCTGGAATTAAATTAAGAATACCATCATTGATTTCTAAGATACCAGAAAATGAGGCGACAACTCCATTATCGCCTTCATATAATCCATCTCCAACTTCTACTCCTTCCGGCATTAATACAGGAGTGCCGGGAGAAACAAAGTCTCCTGGGCTGGCGACCATGCTGCTGGGCAGATATAATCATCTATGAATAACACGGTCTATTATTTGAGTTCAATTAATTTGGAGAAACGCGCCAAAAGCCTGCTCTAGTCTTATCCATCTGACGGTTATGGTGATTGTATGTTGCAGGAAGAGAGAAATCAGCTTCACCGTATTTCTCAACTGTCCATCCTTTATTGAGGAAAAATCTAGATATGTGTGTGGCTCTGTGGTTGTGCAGTATGTGAGCAGTCTTGTGATTATTCAGAATTGATTGCAAGAATGGCTTATCTGCTTTTTCTTTCTGACGCCCCCAAGGAGGATTAGTGACAATAATATCAGTATCAAGGATAGGGATATTAGATTGTTCAATGTGCAAATTACATACTTCAGAACGATTTTGGAGACCTAATAGTGAAATATTATTGTTTAGTATTTCACATGCTCTAGAATCAGATTCTATGAAAATTACTTTTTCTGCACCTAATAGGAGTGCTCCGATGCCTAGGATTCCATTACCTGCTCCTAAATCAGATACCTTACAGCCCTTCTTTAAGTCACCAAATGCAACTAAATCAGATAGCCACTTTGCTGCCAAGTCTCCGTCTATACTGTATTGTTCTAAATCAACATTTTTCGAATGATGCTGTTCTAAATTTGAAAGATTCATGGCCAACTTACGAATCTTCATACTAACGCCCCAAGAGTATTGACGTTTGAAAGTCATCTAAAAAATCAGAAAACTAATTCATTAAGCGAGGTATTACTGTCGTGTATTACTCCATCGGCAAGAAGTAGTTCTGCCATTAATACCCCGGAACCAGCCGCTCCTTTAATGGTATTTTCAGAAGCTAATTTAAAACTTAATTTCTTAGATGTGACTTCAATCTCGCCGAGTGCAACTGACATGGCAGAACACAAGTCTTTGCTTGGTTTTCTAGATTTGGATCCTACCCACCTATGTAAATTGGTATCTATTTTACCATCTATAAAAACAAATGGATGTGCAGGAGCGGAAGGTAGTTTTAGTTTCTGGATCTTAGTAGAATATTCGGACCACAAATTAATTATCTTATGTGCACTAACATCTTCATCAAAAATGACTTCAATTTCGGCTGAGTGTCCATAATCACGAGATACTCTACAACAATTGACTTCCATTTTCAATTTTGATTCTTTGTTGCCTAAATCAAGACATAATATTCTGTTTAATTCATTAATTATACTTTCTCTCTCCCCTGGAATAAATGAATCAATTTTACCCCCTTTTCTACCGGATGCCAATAATTTTCTACCTCCTCCAGATAATGATTGTTGAGTATTTATTTTTATGGAAATACAATTAATCTCGGAAAATAAAGGCTTTAATGCCAGAGAAAGTGGCATAACCATACAATTAGAACAAGAAATTAGAAAACCAGATGAAAATTTTTGACTATTTAATACCCTCAAATCATCTGGATTAACATCTGGGACTATTAAAGGGATATTTTGTTTTAACCTATGTACTGAAGCATGACTAATTACAGTAAATCCAGACATAGCGAGTTTGATATCAACTTCAGTTGCTACTGAGTCCGGGAGTGCAGAAAAAATTATTTGAACATTTTTTTTTCTTAGATTTTCTACTAGTAAATCTATATTATCAAGACTTTCGACGGTAATATCAGGCAATAATGGTTTTTTTTCGTCTAAAAACCAGGGTAAATCAGTGATTTTTGTGCCAACGGTAGAGTTCGAACCGATGACCATAACTGGTAAAAGCCAATTATGATTAACTAGTCTCTGAATGTACCTCTGAGCAACTAAACCACGAGAACCTAGAATTGCGCAATTCACCCTTCCTAAGTCCTGCATAATTGGGGGAAGAAGTTCTACTACCTAAGAACAACTGTTTGAAGATTTATACAAAAATAGATTTTTAAACAATTAGTTAAAATACTCTCGATTTAATTATCACACTATGGTAGAGGCCGAGTCAATCATCATAGGATTATTAGGCACATCATTAATACTACTAGTTTGGTATATAATCAATAAAAAAGATTCTGGAGAAGGATTAGAACTGCGTAAAGAAATAAGAGAAATGGGAAGTGAACAAATGAAAACTTTAGCAGCACTTGGAGAATCACAACAGGAACACTTGGCAACTGTTTCGAAGAATATAGAAAAACTTAGGGAAGGAAATGAGAAAAAACTTGACCAGATGAGAGAAATCGTGGATGAAAAATTACAAGAAACTTTAGAAAAAAGAATTACAGCATCTTTTGAAATTGTGAGTAAACAATTGCAGGATGTCCATAGTGGATTAGGAGAAATGAAAAATATTGCAGATGATGTTGGAGGTTTAAAAAAGGTTCTTGCAAATGTTTCAACGCGAGGAGCACTTGGGGAATTGCAGGCTATTCAGATTCTGGAAAATTTCCTCTCTCCAGAACAATTTGGAATTAATGTTCAAACTAATCCAAACTATAATGGAACTGTAGAATTTGCAGTAGCATTACCAGGCAGTGATGATTCGCAAAATACATTATGGTTGCCTATTGATTGTAAATTTCCAATAGAAGACCACCAAGCTTGGCTTGATGCTTTAGATGTTGGAGACAAAGATGCGATAGAAACAGCTAGGAAATCTCTCATTACAAATGTCAAAAATAAAGCTAAAAATATTTCAGAAAGATACATTGCCCCACCTCATACCACTGAATTTGCCGTTATGTTCTTCCCTACTGAGGGATTATATGCAGATATAGCAAGACAACCAAATCTTTTGGAAATACTTCAAAGAGAATATCGTATTTTGATTTGTGGTCCATCGAATCTTTCAGCATTTATTTCCAGCATTAAAGTTGGATTCAGAACATTAGCACTAAAAGAAAGTGCAGGAGATGTTTGGAAAGTATTGGGGGCAGTTAAAACTGAATTTGATAAGTTTGGAAAAACTATTGAAAGTGCGCATAAGACATCTTCAACTCTTACAAATAAATTAGCACTAGATGGGGAAATACAGGTCAGACTTCGTGCTATGAATAAAGCAATGAAAGACATTGAAACACTGCCTGCGAAAGATTCAGAAAAACTCCTTGATTTTTCAGATTAGAGTTGGTTGAAATAGAAAAAATGATGTATAAACACTTCCTCGAAATTGCATGGTCAATTGGCAAACTGAAAGTTATCATCCGGTTGTTAATCTACCTGAAGAATATGAAGTTAGAGATTTCACAACAGGAAAATATGAGCCTTCTGAATTTGAATATGAAATTGGAAGATATGATGAATTAAGACCTGGGATGTATTCCACAGATTTATTTTCGGATGGTAGATTTTTACATATTGGAATAGACATAGGTGCCCCTATTGGAACTCCTTGTATGGCGTTTGAAGACGGAGAAATATCGCATTTTGGATACAACCCTGCCGATGGAGATTATGGGTATGTAATAATTACAAAACATGATATTGACGGAACAACGGTATGGGCACTATATGGGCATTTAGATTCAGCATCAGTGAGGGGAAAAACTGTTGGTCAAAAAATAAGGCGGGGGGAAACTATCTGTTGGATAGGCGATAGGCATGAGAATGGAGGTTGGGATCCTCATCTTCATTTCCAATTATCATTAATTGAACCAATAACTCATGATATGCCAGGAGTGGTAAATCCCAAAGATAGAGAAGAGGCTTTACAAAATTATCCAGATCCAAGGTTAGTCATGGGAACAATATATTAAACCGAAGAAAGATGTTTTTTTAGTGAAACTATTGGGTGCATATCAGAAGGATCTTTGCCTTCAAGTAATGCTAATGCTATAGATACCCAATCAGTAATATGTGCAGCATAAATTAAACACTCTAGTAGGGAATTTCCTTCACATTCTATAACCCATGATGAGTCAGTACTCATTTCTTCTAACATCCAATCCAACCTAGATCTAGTTCTTTTGTTCATCCCCTCCCAGGAAAAATAAATGTCAGAATGAACTTCTTTATTTGCAGAACCCCATGCAACAACTTCATTATGATTCATTTCTGGAAAATTTACTTGTCTCGCAAATCTTTCTGAATTTTCGTTTAATTGGCTAACGAATCTATTTGAAGCAGAACTTAATACAGTTGGAGATAATACTCCTATCTGCTTTCCTATCATAGATTTGGCCATTGAAATGGGCATTCCATTACCTGTAATGATATCTGCATTGGAAGACATGATGCGTAATCTGGTAATTATGTCATTTATTTCTTCATTTGTAGGTTTTTCAAATATGCCCAATGCCCAGCATATTGCAATCTGAGTACCAAATAGATGTCCGAAGGCAGACCTAGGCATCTGGCCAGAGGGAACAGTCAAGCAAATGGAATTATCATTTTCTGAAAGAATTTCTTCTAATTTACCCCCTGATGTTACGCCTATAACAGTCCCTCCTTGTTCTAATGCAGTTTTCACTCCATCAAGAGTTTCTTCAGTATTCCCAGAATAAGAAGTAGCAATTACTAACCAATCTGAGCCCCACCAGGAAGGGAGGCCATAATCTTTCCAAATAACGAAAGGAATGCCCGCAGAATAATCTGAAATAGATTTTAGAAAATCTCCTCCTGCTCCAGATCCTCCCATTCCGAGGCATAAAACTCCTGACCAGTCCAAGTCTTGTTCTATTTCTATATCAATATTGAATGATTTTTCGATATCATCTACAAAGCTTCTTGTATATTTTATCATGTCTTGTTTATCGAATTTTTCTGCTAAGGCAATAAAATCATTTTCATTACTCATTTCACACCTCCGAATTAGTTCCGGGTATTGCTAACCACGTATCACCTATGAATCCAATTCTTATTTTAGATGTTTGATTATCGTCATCATAAGGCAGAGCAACAGTGACAATCTTGTAATCAACGGGATCCATAATTTCTACAGCAGAACTATCACGATTTAGAATATCAACTATATACTGATCTTCAAGAGAACATATGACCATACATTTCTCCATATCTCTCCATGAAACTCCCTTTCTTTCAAAATAACTCATCCTACGTAAAATTGGCCCATCTTTTTGCCAACGACTCACTAGCCATAGATCTCCCTTTAATTTAATAACATCACCTATTGAATAGGCAGGTTTTCTATAACTCATTGTCAGTCTTGTGACTTCAATACCGTCATTTGCTCCAACAACTGTAGATGTTTCCTTTATTGTTCCTCCAAATCTTTGTGTTAACCTTTTTCCCCAACTTCTGGCCATTGCCTTTGAGCCTAATTGCATATCCCAACCTCCGGTCACTGGGCCTTCGCTTGTTATGAAAAACATAGGATCTGGTTCCATTTCAGATAGCATGTCATCCAATGTATTTCGAACTTCTTTTATTTCAGAAGAATTTAATTTTCTTCCGGCAGAACGAAGTTGAACAATAGACTCAAAATAGGAGCCTGCCTTTCTTGTGCAAGCAGGACAAACCGCATTACTTGTCTGCATCAAGGAGGTATGATTATCTTGGAAAAGATACCCTTCTATTTTTCCATTTATGCCAATATGTAGTCTAACAGATCTATTATCTATTTCTTCAATTGAAAATCCGAGATCAATTTCGGTTGATTCCGGATATATCTTTAAATTTTCTCTGATTCGTAAATCGGCTAGGTTTTCATTGTCTATTTCTGACCATCTTCCGCCTATTTCGTATTTATTACATTTAGGACATCTATATTGTTGTATTCTCTCTGGAATAGTAGATAAATTGTTTCTTTTTCTAAAGCATTTTTCACATAATCTATCAGAAGTAAGGGGCGTTTCTGCACCACAAGTAATGCAAAATGCGCCTTCTGACATGTTATTATCCCATTATCCCATAGATAATTCACGTTAGAAGTTTTTTCATGAAGAAACTTCATTCATCCTCTGACTTTTTCTTTGAGAAGTGATTTTCTACCGTATCAATACGTGATTCAATATCAATAAGTTTAGAAAATAAATTCCAAACATAACCGCCTATTATTCCGATCAAAATTACATATGCAAATGCTAATTCAGTTAATCCGGACAAATTCAATCCTCTCCTCTATCAATCACACGCTGATATTTTTCTATTTTTGATTCTAACTGATTGACCATATCATTGAGAAGCGAAACACCGATAAAAATTAGACCAAATGAAACGAATGAGAATATCAAAACCATTTTCCATTCATCCGGCAGACCAGTATCTTCTCCTTCAATTATGATTATTGGTGGATGTCTTCGGTTATACAATGTTGTTGCCACTGCGGTTATAGGGACTAAAAAGAAGCCGAATAATCCTATAATAGAGAGTGTATCTCTGGTTTGATTTGTGTCAGGCTGAGATTTCCTCGATAAAACAAGAAACAGTGCAACAGCAGTCAATAGTGCAAATGAATTTAACCTTAAATCTCCCCAATCCCATGGTTTACCCCATGCCACTGAACCCCATATTGGTCCAGAGGTTATTACTCCAAATCCGAATAATAGCCCCATATCAGAACCAGTGGAAAATAATCTCCAACCGAATTCATCATTTTTCAAATACCATAGTATTGAGCCCACGAATAACATAAGAAAAGCTAGGAAGGAACACCATGCAAATGAAACATGCCAAAATAATATCCTGTATGATTCGGCAGAACCTTGCTGCACAGATTCTGGATTGATTCCTGGGACCCAAATAAAGCCCAATAAAATTGATACTGAAGAGCCAAATAAGCCTAGCAAAATCAGCACCAAAGATACAGGCTTGTAATCAGGCATGATATGGCCACTTAATTATAGGTCATCAATACTATTATTCATGCGTCTGGAAGAAATACAGCAACTAACCATACTAAAGAAGAAATAAGACTGGCAAATAAACAAGAAATCAAAGGAGAACCAAGTTCTAAAGAAAAGGACATTCCATCAGTCATAATGTAAGATAAAGCCTCAGATAATTCTAAAAATGGCCAAACTAGGAATATCAATAGTAATGAAGCAGAAGAAGCCTGGGATCTTTGTAAGTCTGAGACTAAAAAATGTAAGGCTGAGGAAGCTATTGCCAAATCTAACATACACAAAGCAGGAAGCCAAAGCCAAGTAACTACGTCATTTGAATAAAGTTCAGATTTATCTCCAATTAAAATGATCCATGAAAGATATGTCAGAGGCAAGGGCAATAATATTGAAGCACCTATAAATGAACTAATAGGACGAAATTTAGTTCCTAAGTTGATATACCACCATCTCCCACAGTCGGCTTCATTGAATCTATTTATCAATGCTGGAGAGATAATGCATGTAATAAAAGCAGGCAATAATACCAATAAAGAAATTATTTGGGAGTCAATTGTTTCATAATTTATATTTCCTATTAGTGAAAATGATATAAAAAGAGCAACTAAGGCAGGAGTTAGACGACTTATTGTATCAATTGGGTTTCTCAATTCCATTTTGATAGCCCAGTTAATTAATGATTTGGCAGATACTTGCCTTGTAAATACTTCAGATTCAACCATGCTTACAATTGCACCTGATGATGTACCTGATGATTCAGTAATAGGTTTATTTTCTTCTAATTTTATTATTCTGTCTGCACAACTAATTAAATCATTGTCATGTGAAGTAAAGATAATCCCATTACCTCTAGAAGCTATTGTCCTTATCCAATTAGTCAAAATATTACATGCTTCATCATCTAAACCTTCACTCGGTTCATCTAATAATAGCACTATCGGTTGTGGACTAAAAATAGCTGGACATAGTCCAGAAAGCACAGATAATCGTCTTTTCAACCCACCTGAGAGTTGAGAAACTCGACTAGATTTTCTATGATACAGCCCCCAATCAGAAAGTATTGACTCAATTAAATAGGCATTTTTACTCCCCTCATTCATATTCAAGACAGAAAATAATTTTTCTTCAACAGTTTCTTCACCGCAAATACCATCATTTTGTAGTGTCAAACCAATCTGAGGAATGTTTGAATTTCGACCAACTTTATTTCTGATAATAGTTCTTTCATCTGAATCAGAATAATAATATAAATTTCCCTCAATAAATGGAATCGTCCCTGTACAAGATTCGATGAATGTAGTCTTTCCAGAACCATTCGGGCCAACTAAAGCAACGACTTCGCCTTCTCTTAATTTGAAATTTACATCATTCAATACACTTCTAGTTCCCCTATCAACAACAAGACCTTCTAATTCTAGAAGGAGGGGTTCGCCCATGTGTGTGCGGAAGGGCTATACCGTTTGAGTAATTCTGTTGATGAAAAATTTCATTGATAAATGCTCTTTGGACAGAAAGGGGGCGTACATATTGGATGAAGATTGGAGGTGGAATCTGTTAGAAATATCTGATTTATTTTGGATAATTATCATCTTAATATTGGCTTTCATTCCGTTTTTTTATGCATATAAAGATAAAACAGGCGTTTCCTTAGCAATGGTATTATCTCTGTTGTTAGTCCATTTTATACAATATTTCTTGAGTTTTTCAGATAATAGTGTCTTTTCATTTGAACCAATAGAAATTTTTGGTTTAATTCCTGCATTTATGAATGAAGGAATTCATTTCCACAGATTTGTTACTGCCGCTTGGTTGCACGCAGATTGGTTGCACGTACTCAGCAATATACTTGTTATAGCTTTAGTTGGAGTACCTCTTGAACAGAAATTAGGAAGTAAAAGATGGTTAATTGTCTATTCAATGGGATTTATTGGAGGTAATCTTGCTTGGATATTTACACATCCTGATTCAATGAATCCTGCAATAGGTGCTAGTGGTGCGGCTTTCGGACTTTTAGGAGCATACATGGCATGCTGGCCTGAGGATAAGATAGAGTTCCCACTACTATTCCTTATTCGTGCTTGGCCTGTTTGGTTGATTGCATTTATCAGAGTAGGAGTAGAAATATTCCAGATCTATTCAGTACAGGCCGGTACATCAGGAGAAACAAATGTAGCACATATGGCTCACCTAGGAGGGTTTTTTCTTTCATATGTTTCTGCCAAAATTATCGTAAAAGAGAAAGATATTTTAGCATATGGTAATAATAATAAAAATGAGCAAATAGAAATTTCAAGACTGAACAGACAAGAAATGCTATCCCAACTAGACAATGATCCTTGGACCAGGCATGGGATTGAATTAGCAGAAAATGTTTCAAGAATATTGAATAAACTTCGTGAAGAAGGAGACGAAAGGGAAACTAGACGTGCGTGGCTAGAAGAACTGGCTGAACAAACGGTTTGTCCCATTTGTAACGGAGAGATAGTTGCGGATGAAAGAAATAATATCTATTTTTTGAAATGTGTCAAATCAGATAATCATCTCAATTGGCCTTAATGACAAATTTTGTGCCCTTATATTGGTTGGAATTATACGATAAAACACTGTCGCTGCCCTAGAGTGACATGCGAATAGACGTCAAACCTGTCTTGATATCAATACTAATGATAGTATTTGATTTATCTACAGGTGTTGGCGCTGAAATTCAAAATTTCGAAGTAGAAAATGTACCTGAAATAGATGATTTTAATGTAGAAATTCCAGAATTGATGTGTGGAAATTTTATTTGTGAAAAAAAAGATAGATCGCCAAGCCATACTCCAATAGATGCAGGATATCCTGTACAAGAATATGGGTGGTGGTATGATTATTGGAATGATCATGACAGTAATGGCATGGACGATGATTTACAAATGATTATTGATGGGCAAAAAGATTCTCAATCAACAACTTCTATATTAGGGATTGATGGAAGAAATACAGTAGCAATAATCATTCATTATGCTTGGCATCCTGGGCAAAGTGATATTGATAAAGTTAAATCTACCTTAGAAAAATATGAATGGGAAGAAGAGACATCATGGTTTATGCCAATGGAAATATTGGACAACATAGTTTTGGATCATGTGCCAGTTAGTTCTTTAACAGAATTATGGAGTTTGGATGGAGTTGTTCTTATTGAAGAGCAAAACGTTTTGGTGCCTTACCTTGATAGGGCAACTAAGGGATCAAAAGTCAGACCATCGAGTTTGTATGCGGAAACAATGAGAGAATTGAATTACGATGGATCTGGAATTGTTATTGCTATCCTAGATACTGGAGTTGATAATGAACACTTTTCTTTGGATGATTTCTCAGATAATAATAATGATAATACAAATGATCCTAATGATTTAGAAGACCCTAAATGGGTTGCAGGATGTGATGCAACTTCTTTTTCCGGTAACGCTTGTCCAACTGATGGAAATAATGATCCAGATGATGGAGATGGTCATGGCACTCATGTTGCAGGAATTGCACTAGGGACTGGAGATAGTGATAGAGAAAATCAAGGTTATGCTCCTGGAGCTTACCTTGTTGATGTAAAAGTAATGACCGATGCCGGAGGTTCAAATTCGCAATCAATTTTACAAGGAATACAGTGGGCAACACAAAATGTAGATACAGATTGGGGGAATAATGATTCTAGTGAAGGAATAGACATAATGTCAATGTCTTTTGGTAGTGCATCATCTCCTACGGGTAATGATGATGCAGGAGATAATGGAACAAGTGCTGAAGCACAGGCTGTAAATCAAGCAGCAGATGCAGGTATTGTTTGTATAGCCGCAATAGGTAATGATGGGCAACGAAGAGTTACGTCTGTAGGAGCTGCAGATAAAGCTATTACTATAGGATCTATTGACGATAAGAATAGTATCGATAGGACTGACGATAGTTTAGCATCTTATTCTAATTTTGGACCTAGAGTCTCAGATAATGATGATGATCAATTGGATGAATTGAAACCTTGGGTAGTTGCTCCAGGTTCAGGAATAATTTCAGCAGAACATGCACAGTCAACTTCGATTATACCAGGTTCAGAAAATAATAGGGCAAAGGATGGTTATACGTCAAAAGACGGGACTAGTATGTCCACTCCTGCTGTAGCAGGACTTGTTGCGATAATGCTTCAAATAGGAATTAATGAAGGTTTAATGGATTACAAGGATCCAGAAAATACAGAAAAAATAAAAGAATATCTTATGAAATATTCTGAAAGCAGAGGTACATCTTCTGAAAACTATAATATTGATGGGCATTCTTGGAATACGAAGTATGGTTTTGGAATAATTGATGGTAGTTTAACCATGAAAGGGATGTTTGGTGATGGAGATGGAGGAGGACCGCCAATAGGTAATGAAACAGGCCCAGGCGAAGGTTCTGGGAATTGGGTCGAAATAGAAAATCCGGTCGATGGAGAATGTGAATATGATCCAGACAATACAAATATATTAGTGTGTAATTCATGGGTAATAGAAGGTGAAACTTACAGGATAAGAGGTAACATAGATCAAGGAGAAAATAATGGAACTGTAGATGATGTATTAGCACAAATTAGTTACAAATATAAACCTAAAGATAACCAACCCACAAGAGAAGAAATACTGCTTGGATGGCATACTCCAGAAACTATAATGACAGGAGATAGCATTACTAATTGGAGTACCACCATAGAAATTCCAGAATTTACTGAAGATGAAATTGATGCATCACAAATAATAGTAAGGGTTGCTGCACAAAGTGAATTTGGACAGTGGAGTAACGTAAGTAGAGCAACCTATGGAATTGGCCTAATAGATTTCGTATTAGAAAGCCCAAGTGGCCAGAATGAATTAAGTGGAACTGTAGATATTCAGGGAAGATATGAATCAGTAAATGGATGCACAGTACAATGGCGTATAGGTACTGATGATTGGGAAAATGCCATGACAATTGGAGGAAATGGATAT
>QQRX01000104.1 GCA_003602595.1 Candidatus Poseidoniales archaeon
TTCTATCCAACTCAATCTAATTTCAGATGTTTCTACTTTGTGAGGTAAACATTCAAATCCTCTATGATTAAATGTCTTAGCTGAATTATAGCCTGACTCATCTTCGTCATTCCATCCTGAAAAATCTACAGTAACTCCGTTAATGTAATCATAGTGATTAGTTGGAATATATGTAATCAAATTCTCATGTTGAAATTTTTCATATTTAATTCCAGGAAATCTCTTATCTTCAAAAAAAACTTCTATAGCCAAGTGTCCAGGAGGATTAACACCCCAAACTCGAAATGTCATTATTGCCTTTCCAATTTCTTCTATTCTTTTTCTGGCATTATCTGTGAGTATTATCGGTAACATTTTTTCCCCTCTGTATCTTTTTGATAAGTTTGTTATACTCACCAAATTGGTGCAGTCATGGTCCATGATGTGCTAGGTTTATGCCAATCTCTTAATTGATCGGTTTCTAATCTTATTTGTACGCTTTCTCCTGCTTCAGTCTCAAAATCAATCAATTCAAAATCAATATTTTTTTCATTTGTTCTAAATGTATCATCAAACAAAATTTGCTGTTCCATCACATTACCATCCTTGGTATACTCGATTATGACTCTCAAATGACATTCTTGAAATGGGTTTCTTAGTGAACAAGATTCGCTACTGCCATCATGAGTTACGGTCACTACACCTTCGAAGTTAACCATCCCTGGGACAGGGACAAGGTCAATAATAGTTGATTTTGCAGTTGGAGAACATGCACATTCCATATTATCGGACTCCACATATCCCGATTTTTCTACCATTACAATAATCGTAGCTAATTCTATTTCTCTAGAGGATGTCGAAGTTGCGGTAACGGTGTAGTATCCTGCATCCTCGTACGAGTGGGAAACTTCTTTTCCAGTAGCAAAACTACCATCGCCAAAATCCCAAGTAACCATGCCCTTTGTATTCAAACTTTCAAAAAAGAACTCGTGTAATTTAGTTATAATTACTTCTTCTTCATCATTATCTCCCTCATCAACTTCAATGAGAATATACTCATTCACACCAGACATTGATGACGCATTTACTGCAAACGGCGCACTAGAAGAAGAATTGATTTCAGATAATTTCGCTATGGCTACTCCTCCAGCAGTTGATATCACTATTATCATTGATAATCCAAAGGCAGATAACGCAATTCTCACAACTAAACTAAAGTAAAGAATACTTATCAATCTCTGTTTTAATATGTACTGGTTAATATTTCTCCTATACAAATTAAATATTGATTAAAAATTTAATCTATATTATCTGTGGTTTTTAATTTTTTAATTAATTCATTGGAAATAGCAATTATAACAAATATAGTCGCTGCGACTAGAGCAATACTAGAACCAGCACCAGCGTCATGCTCTGCTGAAATATATAGCCCTGTAAAAATAGATAATAATCCAAATATTTGCGTCCAGATTAAGCATGATTTGAAACTTCGACCAATTAATTGTGCAGTTGCTGCAGGTGTGACTAGTAGCGATGTAACTAGTAAAGCACCTACGATTTTTACCATACTCACTACCACTGCTGCAATAATAATGCTGAACATTAGACCTATTCCTCTGACCGGAAGTCCCTGTACTCTTGCAGATAGTGGATCAATCGTAATTGCGAGTAATCCGTAACGAAGAAGATATAATGTATACAGAGAAAATATTGAAACATATGAAATTAAATTAAGATGTTCCCAATCAATCAATAATTGAGAGCCAAATAGATAACTTTGAATTTCCGTTGTAATAGCCCTGTTTGAGAGTTTTAAGATTACAAGGCCCAGAGCCAACATACCGGTCATAAAAATAGCAATAGATGCATCTCCTGTCAGTATTTCTCTCGATTGTAATTCATAAATTGAAACAGACGCAATAACGGAGAATAACATTGCATACCATAATGGTGATGTTGCACCAAGGATAATACCAACAATGACGCCTCCGAACGCAACATGTGCCAATCCATCCCCGATCATAGCAAGATTTCTAACTAAAAGAAACGATCCTAGAAAACCTGCTATAACTGAGACTAAGATAGATGCAAGCATTGCACGCTGTAATGCTTCAGTTTGGCCGTTAAAGAAATATGGAAAGAACTCTCCTGGAACATGAGGTGCGATTTCTTCCAGTAATGGGAAAAACAAGTCTGCTAAAATCTCGCCAATCACTATTAAATTTCCTCCTTTTTATCTATATTAGGTAAAATTTTGGTTTGGGGCTTCATATCATGAACGTTAGTAATGCCACGTACCAAGGCAAGACTTTCTAAATCTGGAAAATCGGCAGAAGGACCATCAAACCTAATCGTTTCTTCTAAGAAAATCATTCTATGGGCTGTTTGACGTATGGCACTTAAATCGTGAGATACCATAATTATTGTTTTTCCACTGTCATGACAAAACTGATCTAATAATTTTAATAAAGAATTCCTAGAATCTCTATCCATGCCAACTAAGGGCTCATCAAGTAAAATAAATTCGGCCTCTGTTGCTAGCGCTCTAGCGATTACTGCACGCTGACGTTGCCCTCCCGAAAGACGAGCAATATCGACATTTTCCAAACCCTCAAGTCCAACCATCTTAATGGCTTCTTTAACTCTTTTACGTCGAGTATTATTTGTTATAGAAAACATATTTTTAGCATTTACAGTTCCTAAATGAACTAATTCACGTATTGTTATCCGAACCTCTTTGGGTAGATTTGATGCAGCCTGAGATACCCAACCTATCTTTCCATATAGATTCCTTGACATAGGCTCGGAATCATAGATTTTAACATCACCTTCTTGCGCTTTTAAAACTCCCAGAATTGTCAGGAGAAGTGTAGACTTACCGCTACCATTTGGGCCTACTATGCCAACAAATTCTCCTCTTTGAACGTTTAAATTAATATCTCTTAGGACTAACTTACCAGAACGAATGACAGTTAAATTATCTATTTCAAGAATCGGTTTCTGTAAACCACTTTGACCTACTCTTGAATATTCCATATGAACTCCACTAAGACAGTATATTAAGTGTCATCGTACAAAATATTCTATTCAGCCATTCTTGCTCTTATGATTTCATACATCAAATAAATACCTATTGCCAAAAAAGTGCCTGATATCAAGAGAATTGGGAGAGCATCTACCATGTGCATACTCTCACAATTCCTCTTATCATTATATTTTAGTCAATGATTTTTGTAATTAACATCCTATGCCATCTACAAGACTGTTAAGGTTTTTATTCATCATTGACAAGTAGTCATCGTTACTATCACTTGGAGCCATTTCCATTGTGTATAATATCTCTATAGAAACTCCTGTATCTTCAACGATACTATTCACAGCGCTTTGGCTAGTGTATTCTTCGACAAACAAAACGGTAATTTCATTCTCTTCAATGTGATTTATAACTTTGATAATATCCTGTGGCGAAGGTTCTCCTTCTGGGTCTAATCCATGTACAGTAACGAAATCAATATCATATCTTACAGAAATGTAAGAATATGCATTATGGTTTGCTACTACTGTTTTATCATGCCCTCCTACAGAACAAGTCCCATCAACTCCGAATGCATCTTGATAGTTATTATCTAAAGTCTGTAATTGTGCTTTGTAAGAATTGGCATTTTCAGTAAAATCACCAGTTCCATTAGGGAATGCCAAAATTAGTTTCTCTAGTACCACATCGACTTGAGCTCCATATGCTACTGGGTCAAGCCAACTATGTGGGTCGTATGTAAAAGTCTCATCATCATCAGCAGATATTGTTTCATCACCATGGTCATCACCATGG
>QQRX01000105.1:0-2404 GCA_003602595.1 Candidatus Poseidoniales archaeon
CGACTATCTAGAAGGTTAAAAAAAAGGAATTGGACCATTTCAACAGCTGAATCTTGTACAGGAGGCCTAATAGCTTCTATATTGACTGATATGTCCGGTGCAAGTAACTGGTTTAATCAAGGTTGGGTCGTATATTCTAATGAATCTAAAACTAAACAATTAGGTGTCGATAAATCCTATTTTTCTGAGGAAAATGTAGGTGCAGTTTCACATGAAGTAGCAATAGGAATGGCAAGAGGGGCTAGGTATAAATCAAATTCAGATGTATCTATAGGAATAACAGGAATTGCTGGGCCGACTGGGGCGTCCGAAAATAAAGAAGTGGGGCGAGTCCATGTTGCAATAATAGCAAAAGATTATTTCCTCGTAAGAAGAATGGATTTTGGCGATAATGATCGTTTAGACAATAAAAAATCCTTTGCTTCTTTCGCTTTGGGTTTGGCTTTAGAAGCATTAGACAAAGTTGACTTAAATAATTCCCAAGCAACTAGAACATCAAAGAAAGAAAGTCCTAAGAAGAAGTCAGAAGAAATTGATATTTCATCATTAGATTCATTATCCGAAGAATGGGAGGGGGAACTTACTTGGAAATCAAGTAAGAAAACAGTTGTACAAGATATCTCAAAGATTGATCTTGCATCTTCCACAGATTGGAATCAAGAAACCGACTAAATAGCAAAATGGATAGATATTATCATGAGCGTTACCTTCTCTCGCTTTGTGCATGGTTTCTGAAAATTGGGCAGTCAGATACCGCAAATTAACTGAAGCAGGACTGATAGTACTTGGGAGCGAGGCTAAAGAAAAAATAGAATCATTATCGAGTATCCTGCCAATGTTAGAAGCAGCAAGATCTTCAGATGTAAAATTATTAGATTCAAAGACTATAGATGATTTACTTTCTTTAGTTCCTAACGGCACAGATCAAAAATCTATTACTAAATCTGATAATAAGGGACAATATACTCTCCCAAAGAGAGGAAACGATTCTCCTATTGGCAGAATTATAGCCGCTCCTCAACAAGAACTTGAAATCGCCCCTCGTCCACACGGTTTGGAATATTATGATATGATGGATTTCCCAATGCAAGCAAAGGAAATAGATTCAGAAATACAAATACACTTTGATATAACTGGAAAATCTACTACAGAAGGGACTATGTCAGATATTCAGAATTGTTTCAATAGCCGATTATCTCAGATAAGGAATCTTATGCTATCCAATAGAATTTTACCTAGAAAGCCAATTTCTATTTCAGAAGCTTGGAGGAACAGGCAACGATATTCATCAACCGATTATGAAATTACTTTAGTTGGTTTAGCAGAAGGCCCTTCATGGGCTCGTAGTGGTAGTTTAATTTTCTATGTAGAAGATGAATCGGGTACTCAAAAATGTGTGTTAAAACCTCCTTCAGATGCATCTCCGATTCATGCCTCGATGGATGGTTTAATGGAAGATGAAGTAATTGGAGTAACTGGTTTCTTTATCGGTGACCGTGACCCCGCATTTCTTGTTCAAGATATTCACAAACCCCCTCTACAAAACCATGTTAAAAATCCTGCAGGTGAAGATAGTGCAGTTTCCGCAGCATTTCTATCGGATATACATTTAGGGAGTAAAACATTCTTGGATAAACCATGGGAAAAAATGATTCATTGGTTCAAAAATGATCCCTTGGCACGGACGATCAAATATTTTGTTTTAAGTGGAGATGGTGTTGACGGTGTTGGCATTTATCCGGGGCAAGACAGACATCTAGCAATCAAGGATCTTTTCAAACAATATTCTGAATTAGCCCGACTCCTTGATGAAGTTCCAGATTGGATAGATATCATTATTCTGCCAGGAAATCATGATGCTGTTAGGCCTGCTGAACCTCAACCTTCATTAGATCCAGAGATACAACAAGATTATTCTGATGCTGTTTTTGTAGGTAATCCTTGTGATTTTAGTTTACATGGAGTTAGAGTTTTATCATATCATGGTAAAAGTATAGATGATTTTGTAGCCACTTTAAGATCAGTTTCATATGATAAACCAGAAATAGCGATGAAAGCTATGTTAGAAAGAAGGCATTTGGCTCCATCTTGGGGAAATAAAACTCCCTTATCTCCTGAACCTGAAGATAATATGGTGATACGTGAAGTACCAGATATATTTGTCACAGGCCATGTTCATGGCCATTATGTAGGAAATCACAAAGGAGTAACATTACTCCATAGTTCTACATGGCAAGATCAAACAGATTTTCAGAGGATGTTAGGATTCCAACCCAAGCCCTGCATACTTTCAGTAATTAATTTGCACACCTTTGCTACAGCATCAATACCATTTGTGTGATTATTCTAGCTCTTCACCATCAAACATTATTGGCCAAAGATCTCGTAAATTACGATTTTCTAC
>QQRX01000105.1:2453-5069 GCA_003602595.1 Candidatus Poseidoniales archaeon
GGATTAAATCCTATAAATTTAGATTTATCAACTTTCATTGACAAATCAGTACTGGAATCTCCAATAGAAATAACATTTTCAGAATTTAATTCATTTATCCTGATTAATTTTTCAACCATAATTCCCTTATCATGCGAGTACACTTTAGTTGGTGCTCCTTTGATTAGAAAACCATCTTCATCCCATTCAAAACCATTGGCCGCCCAATCATCAACTTTCAACATGTTTGCAATAGTACCAATTAATAGATCTACACCAGAAGATACAATAGCAACAAAAATTCCTCTAGATTGTAATTCATTTACTACTTCTCTGGCACCGGGCATTAGTTTTACTCCTGAATAACATCTCATTATATCATCTCTATGAATTTCAGGTTGTACCTTCTTCCACTCTTCGACATCATGATTTACAAATTCTTCTTCAGTAATTTCTTTATTCAAGAATTTCTCTAACATTTCTTCATTTCTTGTGCCAAAATGCTCATGTATCGCCCACCATGATGATATATTATCTATAAGAACTCCATCACAATCAAACACTACTGCTTCTACTGCCATATTCCACTCGAACAAACGGTCATTAATGAACAATAGGTGATTTCATGACTAACACCTGCTTCGCTTTGACATGGATAACTCGGATTCGGAAATCAAGGCGGTTAAAATCAAATTATTATTTTTTGGTTCTTTGGCTGAATCTATGGGACAAAGAGAAATTGAAGTAGTACTGACTAAGGGGACTGTAATTAGTCAATTATTAGATAGATTTCAATTATCGGATATTGTAAATAATGGCGTCAAAGTAGCCATTAATGGAGAAATAATTCAGAATCATGATGAAATTATAGCCGACTCTTCCGAAGTAGCCTTTTTACCTCCTTTTTCTGGTGGCTAAAATTTACTTCCGAAGCATTTGAAGGCCATCACCCTCTCCTAGGCCTGTTACTATGGCACTTGGGAGCACAGAATTGGTTATTTTATTTGCAGTTGGTATTTTTCTTTTTGGTGCAAAAAGACTTCCAGAACTTGCTAGAAATGCTGGCAGGGCAAAAGGCGAATTTCAACAGGGACTCAGGGATGTTTCTAATCCATCAAAAGCAGAAATAGATATGGAAAGAGGGGGAATCTCAGAAGAATTTGTTCAGGCTAGCTCTCAAGAAGAATAATTATTTTTTCTTTCTTATTTTCAATTCTGATCCACAATCTACACATTGTCCTAAATTATTTTTCTGGTTTGAGGTACTTTCTGGCATAATCTTTACAGTCTTGCATCCCAAACAAATAACTTCCCATTTCCAGATATTACTAATCCCTACAGTATTTACGCTTCTCCATTTTATTTTCATATATTCTGCCATATTTTGCATTCTATAGTCATCAGTAACTAAAGTATAATTATACTCCATCGCTAGTGCAAGAACCTCAATATCTGTCTCAGAAAGACCAGCAATATCTCCTGTTTCTTTTGAAATATGTTTTATTTTTTCTATACTTTCTATATTTGGATTTGTCCAATTTATATCAATTGCATCAATAATATCCATTCTTTCAGGATAGTTATTATTTAACTCATTTCTCTGTTTGGGGCTTGCCAAACTCTCAAATAACATCTTTACAGGCCATGAAATCAAAGCCGAAGTATCAACTACTTCGCCTGCTACCATGTACCTCGGACTATTGTATGTCATATCATAGGTCGGTTTAATAACAAAATAATATGTATTTTTAGTAATGTATTATATTAGTGGCACTAAGTACGAAGTAATGTGCTGAGTCAGATAATTGACACTACTATTGATTGGGCCGATAGTTGGGGTCTTATCGGCTTGGCAGTTGTTTCAGCGACTGAAGCGATGTTTCAACCCGCGCCCCCAGATCTATTGGTAATCCCAATGGTACTGAATTCTAATGGCTCTGTTACAGAAATTTTTGCCATAGTACTTACAGCAACTATTTTCAGTGTTTTCGGCTCTCTTGGAGGATATGCGATTGGAATGTATGCTGGACGGCCATTTTTGGAGAAATTTGCAAAGCCTAATACCATTTCTAGAATTGATAATTTATTCTTAAAATATGGTTCTATGGGAGTTTTCATTGCTGCTATTTCTCCAATTCCTTACAAAGCATTTGCATGGGCAGCAGGTTCTGGAAAAATGAATATTAGATTATTCGTTTTTGCAGGATTATTAGGTAGAGGGATAAGGTTTGGATTAGAAGGAATTGTTTTAGGTTTTTATGGTGAAGAATTTTCAGATTTAATGTATAACCCCTTCTTTTGGTTGTTTGGAGGAGTATTGGCCACTGCCCTTTTCTTTCCTCTAAATACATGGTGGAACTCTCTTATTATACCTGATAACAATAGTTCCGAATAGTACTTTCAATCGAACCGATTATGTGCCATGCGCTTCTCGCGAAGCCGTCGCTCGTGTGGTGTAGTTCGGTCCATCATGCCGCCCTTTCGAGGCGGCGACCCGGGTTCAAATCCCGGCACGAGCACCATTATACCCAATTCAGTATAATTAAGCACATTCTAAACTTCATGTATCTCTACAGGGATATTTCTTTCAGTACTCTGTTCAATGATTATCCTAGTCCACTTACTAGTTTTGGAAGG
>QQRX01000011.1 GCA_003602595.1 Candidatus Poseidoniales archaeon
TGGAAATCCTGAAATATCCATCCTACGCCATTTCTACGTACGTCAACTACTTTATTTGGTGGTTTTGTACCATATTCAAATTCTTGTAAAGATATACTACCAGAATCAGCATCTAGAATCCCGCCAATTATATTTAGAAGTGTAGATTTGCCACAACCGGAAGGCCCCATTAATGCAACCAATTCTCCAGAAGTAATTTCCAAATTTATGCCTTTTAGAACTTCGAGTCTATTTCTTCCTGAGCCAAAGCCTTTCCTCAGAGAAGTAACGCGAAGCATAGTTAAACTGCGGATAGTCTTTGTGTATTTATAGCAGTAAGTATTGTTGATAAAAGTGAATATTTCTTTCATGATTATAAGCAATGGATTACTTCTTGAATAAGTTGATTGCTTTATCATATGCCTTAGATAATTCTAAGCCATGTTTCTTAGGACTCAACAAGTCATTTACATGTTTAATTAATTCATCATCTGGTATTCTATCTGCCTTTCCTGACCTAAGCCAATCGTCATGAATTTTGGTAATTCTTGAGGTCCATTGATCTATGTTTACAGGATCAACTAAGCAATTTTGAGGAATAATTTCGTTATGTGCAGGTAAATCTGCAGCTATAACTGGGCATCCTGCAGCCATTGCTTCAGCAGGAGGATATCCAAAACCTTCTGAGATACTTGGAAATAATAATACCTCGGCATGTTGAAAAAAAGAAATAAGTTGTTTTTCTGATACCCTAATTTCACTACCTATGTTTACTAGATTAATATCTTCCCTTATATTTTCAGGAAGATGTAAGAAAACCTTCTCAATGAAGTCAAGTCTTTTTCGAGGTACATTAGTTCCTACTGTAATGACTAAACATTTCGATTCAATATCAAAATCGGATATAATATCTCTTGAAACCGGATTTTTATAAGGATTCCAATAGTCAACATCTACATCATTTCTTACTAAAAAGGTCTTTTTTGAGGGGAACATTTTTTCAGCTTCTAATTTAGTTTCTTCGGAAATACAAATTAAGATATCAGCTCTAAGTAATCCAGATTTTAATTTTTTTAAATCTCTTTTTCGAATTAAATTTGGTTTAATTTCACCTACCGAGACATATACGTCCCCAGCTTCGATTGTTCTAGGCCTAATATGGAAAAAATCGTGAATTGTCACTGCTACTGGGATTGATGAATTATACGGTACTAAATGTGCTTGTTCTTGATCTGTAATATGTAATAAATCAATTCCAGCTTTAGATGCTTCAAAAGTAACCCTTTTAGGATGTTTTATCCATCTATTGAATAACCTAAGAAAAATATTAGATGTAATTTCATGCTCCACTACAGATACTTTAGTCCAATTTGGGACAAGGGCACTATTGAGTATTGATTCTATAGAATAGTGCGCCCTTCCAAGGCCATTATTTATTGGCAAAGATGCTCCACGTGCCAACAGAACACGCCTTACCATGATATCCCGATAACATGTTGCCCTTAAATGAGAACGGGTTATGTGACACCTGATGAACAGTTATTCGGAGTTGAGAGAAGAGGTTCTTCCAAGTTTGATAGTAGCGAAGGGTAGTTTTGCATCCATGGGAGGTGCGGAAAGAGATCTATTACGAATTATTCCTTCATTAACAAAGTTTTTTTCTGTGAAAGTAGCAACTTTACATAAAGTTCCAGAATTAGAAGATTTATGTCAGAAATTAAAAATTAAATTATTTGCTCCAAAAAATAATTGGTCATTGCCAAGAAATATTTTTTCAACAATTCTTGATACTGGTATTGCATCTGCATCAAATGCATGGGCAACTTGTGAAGGTTTGATTAAAGAGATAAGTGATATAGATTTTATGCATATAATCAGTGGAGATGGTAGTCTGGGACTTTTCAAACATATCCCTGAACATACTTCTTGTCACCTTCATCTTCTTGAACCACATAGAGGATTACATCAAGATGTTTTACATCGAAATATTGATGGTTTTCCCAAAAGAAATCTTAGGCTAACAAAATTATTACTTTCAAGAGCTAGAAATAGAGATTTACAATTAATCAAAAAATTTTATCTTAGAAAGAATTCTGCAATAAGTAGTAACTCTAATTATTCATCTAGTATGGCTAAAGATGTATATGGCATAAAAACGGGAGTATTATGGCCTTGTGTTGATGCTACAGAATTCCCTGAGGTTGATACCAATGATGTAGAAAACCCATACAATGGTAATGATGAATATGTTGTAAATATAGGGAAGGCTAGTTGGGTCAAAGGAACATGGGAAACAATCAAAATGATTTCAGGGACAAATCTTGGAGTAGTGCATGTTGGTGGAGGAGAACAAAAAGATTTGAAAAGGCTGAAAGAATATGCAGATTATTTAGATGTCAATCTCTGGATTGCTCCAAGACTATCTTCTCCAGAGCTAGTAAGTTTGATGCGTAATTCTAGAGCTATTGTTAGCATGGCCTACGGGGAAGCCTTTGGTTTAACTCCTATAGAAGCATTTGCAGTAGGCACTCCAGCAATTTTTGTAAATGAAGGAGGATTTAGAGATACAATAAAAGATGGAGTTAGTGGTAAATTACTTGATAGGGATGATTTAACTGCATGGCACGTAGCATTACAAGAAGCGAGCAAACAAGATAATAGAGAAAAATGGACAAAAGAAGGAAGGAAAAGAATTGCTGAACTTGATTTATCTCCAGAGAATCACGCTAGGCGGATAAAAGAAATATTAATCTAATTTTTCCTATCTATTGAGTAATCTATTTTATACATGATAAATATTGAAGAAATTCCTATGATTAGCAATAAAGCGGAGATTATTGGTTCTGTTGTGACTGTTTTATTTATTGGAAGCCAAAAAGGCATTAAATCGAGAATAGATTCATTTCTAACAATTTTTCCACCTATTGAAGCAACAGTGATTGTCATAGTGAAGGCTAATATAGATGTAATTACTTGTAATAAATTGGTCTTTTTACTCTTCCATATTTCTGAGCCCATCCTGATTCGGCCGATTAAATATGAAGTCCAAAAACCAAATGCTAATCCACTGTATAGAAATTTATTATAGAGTAATTCTGAGCCTGCTGGATTACCTGAAACGGAAAGTGTTCCTGAGAAAATTGCAAATGGCATCATTACTGAGCCCAATAATGCACCCATAAATCCTGCACGATCCATGGTAAGTAACATATTTTCAGATAGTCTCAACCTATCATAAGGAATAGAGAATGCAAACTGGAGGCAAAATAGATTGCAAATAACTGCTAAAGTCAAGCTTCCTATTGTTATTTCAACAATAGCAGCATGGAAGGTAGCAGCACTAACCATCAATAGCACCACCATTTGGAGAGTTATCAGGATCGATGACCCATTTATTTTCTATATTGTCCCACAACCAACCGGGGTGATCAGGATGCTTGACCAATCTTTTATTACCTTCATTTTTTTTAGAAAAATTAGTTTTTTGTGGAGATTTTTTAACATTAATTTTGGAAAAATATGATTGTAATGTTGTAATAAATCCTATTATTATAGTTGCATAGGCCAATGACTGTAATCTAGCTCCAAGTAGTGAGCCTTCAAAATCAACTAGAGAAGTACCTACTGTTAGTAATGGTTGTTTTATTGAATAGTTACCATTAGATGTAATTACACTGTATTGAATCACATTTTCGCCATAGGTAGGAGGGATATCAACCGACCAAGTGTCTTTTTCAATTAATGATACATTTGCTATGGTTTCGAACCATTCTCCTTCTAGTTTCCATTTGACTTGAATTGAATCAGTATTCTTTGTCATTATAATAATATTTGTAGAATCGCCTGGAGATCTGTATTCTGGTGCAACCCAAGATTCTGAGAAACCAGGAAGATTTTCAGGTGGAATTTGTACATCAATAATTAATGGATTTGATACTCCAGTATATGCTAGATTATCAGAATTAGAGATACGACCATGATTCATTTGAGCATATAGATTGTAATTACCTCCTTGATCTGGCGCAAATAGTATCCAAGTCAATGTTACTGAATTACTGGAGGGGACAGTAGTTTCTACATAATTATTAATTCCCCCATTTGGATCTTGAATAATGCTCCATCCATAATCAGAAGGATGATCGGAGTTCCCATTTAATGAGCCCAATAAGAAAATACCAACAATCCGGTTATTGGATAGTGTCATATCACTAGCAGTTACATGTACCGCTACCGCATTACCAGCATATACATTTCTTTGAATTTCAATAGTCAATATTCCATCAGAATTTGCTGAAAGAGAAGGGTCTCCATGACAAGAACCTCCGCAAGTAAAGTCACGATTATTGTCACCATTTCCTCCAGGATTAGCTACTGAGAAAGTAGTAGAGGAAAGTAATACAAAGATTATGGCAATAATTGATAATTTATATTTCAATACTTGTCCCTCCTCAGAAATAAATTAAGAACGATAGTTGATATTCCAATGATAATCAATATGAAAGAAGAAATTATTGATAAAAAGGAATTTTCTGAATTATCATTGAGATTAATATCAACTGCTGAAGAAGCATCAATACTCGCGACATTATCATCTTCTGAGACCCAAATTACTTCTTCTCCATTTGAATAAGTAGTTATTGCATAATAAAGTTCTGCACCTATTGGTACTTTTTCAGACCATGTTGTTTCATTTGTGATTCCAATCGGAATTAATCTTGTTGGAACCGGTTGTCCCCATTGAGGTTTTTCATCGAGTGATGTAAGTCCAATTACAGAATCGATGGGACTAGTTGACCTATAAATATTGAACGTAGTTGAAGGTCCATCCCAAGTCCACTGGATATTGATATTTAATCCATCAATATCTGTAGCTATATTATCAACTGTTTTTATTGTATTAATGTTTATATTAGTTTGAATAGTAGATGATTTTCCCAAATCATCAGTAACTGTAAGAATAATTTGATGTGTTCCAGGCTCTAACAATAGATTGATAATTTGACCTGGTATTTCTTGGCCATTGATTGTCCATACCCAAGAGATAATGTTGCCATCAATATCTGTAGATAGAGAACCATCTAAAGAACTGAGTGAGCCAGGTACAATTGAATCTGAAATATCATTAATCAATGCTACAGGAGGAATATTGGAGATAATTATTGATGCATAAGACTCACTAAACAAACCAAAAACATCAGAAGTTTTTACAACAACAGACCAAGTTTGTCCAGGACTTAATAGATTTGAAGATATATGCGTTTCATTATTTAATTCAGGTACATGAAATCCATTCCTTGACCAGAATATGGAAATAGTTATTTCATCATTGTCTATATCTCTATATCCAATTGTTAAAGTTAGGTTTTCATTAGAGAAAATATCGCTCTGATTTTCAATAATATTTTCTTCTATTGGTATGACAATTCCTTTATTTCCATTTTTCATAGATATAGTAGGTTCAAGAGGAGCAGCATTAACAATAGTAATCTCAGGGGCAGTGAAAATCGCTCCAAAATCTTCCCCATCATTCGGAATTATTTGATATTGCCAGATTTGATTACGTTCAGTTAGAGATGAAGGTATTGTCAATAAATCGTCATAATCCGATATATAAATTCCATTAACAAACCATATTATTTCACTGTTAGACTCAAAATCTCCATCTGCATCATATTGATTCCAAGATATGGAGATGTTATCTGCTGATGTAAAATTTTCAGTTGAGGTTGTCGATGAGATTACCACAGGAGGCGTATTCTCGATTAGAATATTATCTGAATGAAACCAATCTGACCATGCTAAACCATCGTTAACTCTAACAGAAAAATTCCAAATATCATTTTTTCCTGTAGAAATATTTGAAATTAAATTAAGATTATCTAGATTTGGCATATAAAAAGTATTTCTATACCAGTTAATCTCAGTATTTTGTAAATCATCATCGTCAGCATCAAAATAAATGATATTGAATTGGAGATTATCAGAAGTAGTAAAGTTAGAATTTAAAAATTCTATATCAATTTCGGGAGGGGTATTTGAACTACCAATTTGTATTAAATCACTCCATACTGTTTCACCGGAATCTTCGCCATCATTTGGAGTAATGGATACTTGCCACGTATCTCCATATCTAATCATTAAATTAGAAATATTAACTAAATTATCAATTTCATTTTGTCTTACTCCATCAAGATACCAATGAATTTCAGTATCTTGTTCTAAATCACCATCCAAATCAAAATATTCATAATTCAAAAATAAGTTATCATCATCATTCGGATTTTCCGGAGTTATTTCAATATCTAATATGGATGGGGCAGAATTTTCTATCTCAATAGGACCTACTGAAACTTGATTTCCAAATTCTATGCCATCATTCGGTGTAACCAAAGCTTCCCAAGTATCTCCTTTTACAATGAGATTGTTTGGTATCGATGTTAAATTATCTACTGAAGAAGTAGATATATTATTTAATTTCCATCTAATCTCTGTATCTTGTTCTAAGTCTCCATCAGCATCGAAAAAGGTGTAGTTAATTGAGAGGCCGGTTGATTTTGTAGGATTTAATTCATTAAATGACAATGAAGATGCTTCAGGAGGAGTATTTTGACTAACACTTTCTACAGAAGTAAAAGGAGATATAGTGCCCCAAGAATCTCCAGAAGTGCCTCCATTTCCATTGGCAGATAGTACTGCTAATTCAAAAATCACATTTCCAGAACCCGAAGAAGGAGATTCCCAATACAATCCCCAAGACCTATAATCAGGTGTCGTATGGGTTGCCTGATTTCCTGCTGCATTTACTTGGACACTTCCTATACTGATTCCAGTAGAAAAAGTACCTTGACTAGCTTCAAGTGAAAATCCCCCTTTAGTACCTGAAACTCCCCCAGTAAGTCCAATTTGGATGGAGTAAGAAGTAGAAGGGGTGTATGATGAAGGAAAATTATGTGTTGGAGTGGTTGATGTTGACGATGAAGAGTGACAACTACACCCGTTGGACGAATTAAATTTACCATCTTCATTAGCAATAACAGGAGTTGAAAATGACAAAACCAACATGACTAGTGTCACCACAGCCAGTGCTTTACGGCGATCCATACCTTTATCCGGGTGTAAAGTATAACATAATATATTGTAATTTTTGATTGTTTATCCGTTGAATATATGGGCAAGATTGTCTTGGCGGTAACATGCCTGCAATAGAGACAGTAGCGATAATTGGATCAGGAAACATGGGATCAGGTATAGCACAAAAATCTGCACAAGAAAAATTTAAAGTTCAAATGGTAGATAGAGAAGAAAAATGGGTAAAAAGAGGTCAAGAAATAATCTCAGATTTACTTGATCAAGCATTGGAAAGAAGAATATTTTCTGATAAACAAATTGATTCAATTAAATCAAGAATTGAGGGAGTTGTCGGGACTGAAAATATCAATCCCAATACAGATTTAGTTATTGAGGCTGTTTTTGAGGATTTTGAAATAAAAAAAGAAGTCTTTGCAATATTAGATGGTGTATGTAATCAAAATACAATTCTTGCGAGTAATACTTCATCACTATCAGTTAATGATTTAGCAAAGGCTACAAATAGACCCGAGCGTTTTGTTGGATTACACTTTTTTTATCATCCAGCAAAAAATAGACTAATAGAAATAATCCCAGCTGAAACCACCTCTGAAGAAACATTACTTGCTGTAGAAGCATACTGTAAGGCCATGGGCAAAGTAGTAATTGTGTGTAAAGATAGGCCTGGTTTTGTAGTGAATAGATTTTTTGTTCCCTGGTTAAATGAAGCTTGCATATTATTAGAAGAAGGGGTGGCATCAACTGCCCAAATAGATTCTATAGCGTGTGATGCGTTTGATATAGGCATGGGGCCATTTGCATTGATGAATCTGACTGGGCCATCAATAGCACTACATGCAACAGATTACCTTGCTGATCAATTAAATACTCCGAGATACAAAGGTGCATCCAATTTGAGAGAAATGGTAGCCAATAATAAAGCCTGGGAAATTGATAATAATACAAAATACAGTGAATCTGTTAGAAAAATAGTCGAAAAAAGACTACTTGGACAGGTTTTTGCTGTAGCATCGCAAATTGTAGATGAAGAGATTTGTTCTAAAGAAGATGTAGATAGAGGCGCCAAAGTTGGGCTTAGATGGAATAAAGGACCATTTGAATTGGCCAACAAAATAGGAATCAATACAGCATACGAAATATCAAAAGAATATTGTGAATTGGCTAATTTAAAGATACCCAATTTATTAAAAACGCAAAAAGAGAGTAGCAAACCATTTGATTTTTCATATGTTGATGTAATAATTTCTAAAGATATAGCAACTGTTAGACTTAACCGTCCTGAAGCAATGAATGCCCTAAATGTTGATTTGGTTAATGAATTAGGCCAAAAAATAGATGATTTGAATGATAGGGATGACATTAATGCTATTATTTTAGAAGGCGCAGGTAAAGCATTTGTTGCTGGAGCCGATGTCAAGTTTTTTGTAGATAAAATTAAACAAAATTCGTTTAAAGAAATATATGATTTTACAGCATATGGCCACGAAGTATTATCTAAACTAGAAAATAGTTCAAAGGTAACTATTGCCCTAACAACTGGTTTGACATTAGGAGGAGGATTAGAACTAGCACTTGCCTGTGATTATAGAATTGGTACGAATAAAACTCAAATGCGTTTTCCAGAAACTAATATAGGAATTTATCCTGGTTTGGGCGGAACACAAAGAACTGTAAAGATTTGTGGAGTAGAGGTCGCTAGATATGCAGTTCTTGCTGGAAATTTCTTAAATGCAGAAACTGCAAATGCATTTGGTTTAATTACACATCTTGTTGATCAAAATTATATAACAAAAACCATTAACGAAATAGTAGTAGGTGGTAAACCTAATAATAAATTCAGACATCAACCAATAGATTTTGAAAATAAAAATGTTGTTTTTGCTAAAAAATTCTATTCTGACGATAATATTAAACTGATACTTGATGGAAATCAACCAAAAGATATCCAAGGAATAGATGAAAATATGATGTTGAGACAAATGAAGTCAATTTCTTATACTGCACCCATAGCACTAGAAATTGCTGCAGATTTATTAGAAATTGCTAACTCCAAAGATATATCATTATCAGATGGTTTATCTCAGGAACTATCAAATCTAGAAAGAATATTCTCAACAAACGATGCTTTAGAAGGCCTTTCTTCTTTGATCGAAGGAAGAAGGCCTTCCTACACTAATTCTTAATTATCTTCTGCGAGAATGTAGTGGCCAAGCAGGTGCTCTATATTCTGCTATAGAAATAATAATCAATTCTTTTATTCTATTCAATACCAATTTTAAAACTCCTTTAGTTCATCATTTTCAAATACTTCATCCATCCATTTTTCTAAAAATTTGTCCACTATTATCGCCTCCTTAACTCGGTGTTATTTCTACACTGAACTAGAGAGATTCTGTATATTAACTGAGCAGTATACATGCACACATCGAGGTGTATTTTATACACTAGATAGTTTTGGAGTAACTAGATAGCATGCCAAGAGAACCTATGAAAATCACAAATTCGGATTATGAAGTAATTGATGAAGCAATAAAAGAGGTCAAAAAAAGTGGTACAACAATAAGAAAAACCTTTGCTCCATATAATGAAAACGGCGAATATGATATTGAATGGGAAGTGGGTGCTGCAGTAGAGGCTTTTTCTAGTTTCAGCTCGCGTTGGAGCATAGAGATTTTAGCAGCACTCTACATTGCTGGAGATCGTAGATTTAATGAAATGAGAAATTTACTAAAGGGAATAAGTAGTAGAACATTGTCTGATAAATTGACTCATTGTGCTGATTTAGGTTTAGTAAATAGAATTGTGGATGAGGGTCCACCAATACGAGTAAGATATCAATTAACAGATCACGGAAGAAATGCTGGGAGATTACTGAGTCCGCTTGTTGCTTACATGAAAATTCAGCAAGGAAGAGTGATTATAGATAAATAAAATAGAGCATTGATGACTCAGGAGACCATGTATACTTATAGGTCATAATGTAGGGTTTTGTTTGTGGCTTTACTAGAACAATGGCGTGCAACCTACCCCGTGACTACTGATATTTTTACCGCAATTATTGGTGGAACATTGGGAATTGGGTCAATAATACCTTTTTTCGCACCTCCTATGATGCAAGGGACTATAACGGCACCCAGGGAATCTTATGAGCATCCACTAAGAAGAAGGATTATCTCTACACTTGTTAAATCTCCAGGAATACATTTTAGAGAATTACAACGACAATTAAATGCAGCAAATGGTACACTTAGACATCATTTGAGAGTTTTGACGAATGAGAAATCAGTTACTTTGATGTCAGTTAATGGGAGGACGTGTTACTATGCAGGAGCTCCTGCACAAGTAGAAATACTGGCGGGATCTGGTGTTACAGATCAATATAAAGCTGCATCTATGTTGCCAGTAGGCCTCTCAGGAGTACAGAAAAGTATAGTAAAACAGTTATCAAATTCTCCAGAGCCAGTTTCTCAGGCACAACTTGCTAGAGATTTGGGTCGTTCACGTGCATCCGTACACTCGGCCATCACAGTACTCAGAAATAGGGGCATTATTAGTGGAGATGGAATATCACTTGCTCCACATATTAATGCATTACATCAATCTAGTGTTGATTATCCGTGGTTAGGTATTCGTCAAGAATTAGCATAAATAACACTCGAAACATAGCCAATGCTCTTGAGCCATGTAATATTCGAGTACACTATGATTAGACTAGACCTGGTAGAAAAGTCTATGCCAACAGGCAGTAAAAATTCAGATGTTCTACTTGGTTGGATTTTAGATTCATTAGGATTGGTTAGGAGGAAAATTGAATCTTGGGGAGATGAGGAGGAGTTTGGAGCATTACATAGAATAATGTCTGAAGCATTATTATTAGAACCCTTAAAAGGATGGGATATCAAAACTCTGGGAGATGTTTGTGGATTATCTCAAACAGGTATGCATCATCAAATATTGAAATTAAAAGAGTCTGGGCTGATTTCTTCAGAAAATTATGGAAGATGGCACATTTATGTCTTAAGAGGTGGAACAATAACTTCTGCGGTTAATCTAATGGCAGTTCAAGCAAAAGAAATTATTGAATTAAGATTATTAGAACTAAGCAATCATATTAAATACTCTGAAAAAAGAATGGAAATCCCAAGTGAGTCAACAGATAAAAATTTTAAAATTAGGATATCAGAACCTTCTGCAATAAAAATTGAAGAAGATAGATTACATGTGCTATTGGATGATTTAGGTTTAAACGGAGATAGGGCTAAAATTAAAGATGATTTGGCTAAAAGGGTTTTCAAAGAGTTAGCAGAAAGTAGTAATCCAATTACGATTCTCTCTCTTTCCGATAAATTTTCGGAATCAAGATCTAGAATTAGAAGAATAATTGATAGATTTAGAAATTCAAACATTATTGAGAGAGTACCAATGTTAGATCGGATAGCCCAAGATGTTTATATTGGCATGACAAGACAATATGAGGCTAGAGGGGAAGAATGGCTATTTGCAAGAGGTGGCCTTGGAAGAATAAATGAAGAAATTGCGATCGAATTAGTTGATGGAATAAAAAATAAGATTTTGGATAGCGATAAAGTTCAACAAATAATTTTACCATTGTCCATTGAAAAGCAGAAAATATTACTTAATACATTAGGAGGTAGGATGCCTTATGGTTATAGAATAAAGGGTCGTGATGGAGAAGAAATGAAAGAGAATGTCATGAGAAGTGTAGATAGAACTCTTCTTAGATTGAAAACGGTTGCGGAAAGACTTGAGAAATCAATTATTAGAAATGACTAAACTTTTAATTCCTCGTGAATCAAATTTTCCAAATAGTTACTTACTTTTTTTCCTAATTCTTCCTGAGTCGTTACAGAGTGAAGTTTGACACGCATTGCTGATGCTCCAGATAGTCCTTTAGTAAAAGAAATGGCGTGTCTTTTAATATTTTTATTCATTTTTTCCCCATAAACTTCTTTACTAATTTCGAGGTATCTATTCCAACACCATAATCTTGCTGTTGCTGAATTATCTTCTTTCCAAGGAGGTGGTGATTTGATCCAGCCTAAATCTCGTTTTATCTCATAAAAAATATTTGGCATACCTATAGCACCCCTACCAATCATCAAACCTGCTGATTTAGTAGAATCCATACATGACTTAGCAGAAGCAGAGTCTACTACATCGCCATTTGCAATTACTGGAATTTCTACACCATCAACTATTTCTCTTATTTGTTCCCAATCTGCATATCCGGAATATCGTTGCTTGAGTGTTCTGCCATGAACACAAATTCGATGTATTCCTTCTTTTTCTAATCTTTGAGCAACTTCTAAAGCAGTATTTGGACCAGATCCAGTACCCAATCTTACTTTTACAGAAATAGGTACTTCAGCAACATCTAAACATGCCCTAACCATCTTTACAATTCTATCTGGATCGCGAAGTAATGCTGCACCCGCATCATTTCGGCATACTTTAGGTGCTGGACAACCAAAATTTATATCAATTATATCAGCTTTTTTTTGTAATAACTTGACGGTTTTTACCATTTCTTCAGTCACTCCCCCGAAAATCTGAGGTATAAACGGTTTCTCAAGAGGGTGACTTTCTACTTTTAGCCATGAATGTGAAGCATGTCTTGATAAGCCAGCGGCTGCAGTAAATTCGGTTACAGTAAAATCAGCCCCACATTCACGTGCAAGGATTCTGTATGCTAAATCAGAAACTCCAGCCATAGGTGCTAGAAAAAGTGGTACTGATGCACCTGTCATTGATTGTCGGATTAATAACACCTCTATGAGGGCGTCGGGATACTTAGAAAGTAGATTCCCAATCTTCTACATCTTGGGAACGTTCCCAGTCAGCATCTGTAATAGTTCCCCTTATTTTTAGAGATTCACGAGATAATAACCAAAATATTAGAGCTAAAGATCGGCGTCCTTTGTTATTAGCGGGAAGAGCAATGTCAACATTCCTCAATTTATTATTAGCATCGCATATTGCTACAACAGGTAAACCTGAATTTACCGCTTCATTAAGTGCTTGTGAGTCTGCTGCAGGATCAGTGACTATAATCAACTCAGGCTCTATATATGTACGTAATCGTGAGTTAGTAAGAGTACCTGGAATAAAACGTCCGACTATATGCTTAGAACCAATTGATTGGGCAAACATACGGGCTGGTCTTTGTCCATATTGACGAGCGCTAACTACAAGAATCCTATCTGCATCATAATTTGAAATAAATTTTGCAACAGTTCTAATTCTAGAATCTGTTTGATTTAAGTCTATAAGATGTAAACCAGCTTCTTGCCTATCAGTATCAAGAAACCTTTTCATATCAGCCGATTTTTGATTTGTACCGATATGAACAGCATGTTGTTCATACGTTTCAAAAGGAACTAATGGAGTCATATCCTCAACCATGATCAAACCTCAGTAGCGCGGCCACCTGCCTTGTATTGATAAGCACTACGCATGAGATGGAGTAGTCTAACTCTTAAGATCAGAGACAAAGGTGCATTCTCCAACATCATCTATTTCAGGAAATCGAATGCAAGGCTTAGTAATTGTAGCATAGACTTCAAAATGATCATGGAAAGATAATTGATCTACTGGAGCTGTTATGCCGTAACCTCTAGCCTCAACAACCAAATCCCATTCTCCTAAAATAAAATCACTCTTTCCGAATGTGAATCTTTCTAATGGATAATCCTGTGTAGCTCTTGCTTCCCAGAATGGAGAAGAAATATCTCTTGTTCCTGGTTGCCATAATTTAACATCAACATACCGTACCTCATTTGTTTCATTTCCTAGTAAATCTTCTATGTATGTCGAATATGGTAATTGTGCACGAAATTCAATAACAAGTTTTGAAACGGTTTCATCGAATAGAATTTTAGTCTCGTTAGAGTACATTATTGTATTTACTGCGGTTGATGAATCAAAAGTATAATCCCAACCAAATCTATCTTCCTTTTCGATCAATACAGGTTCTTCACGCATATCTTCTATCATTTCACGTTGCATTGCTAAGCTAAGGCAACCACTGGTAGTGATACAAACGAGCATTATTGCAACTAGCGATTGAACTGAACTAGTACGCCTCATGTTTTAACGGATACCACCCTATAATTTCAAACCATGTATTATTGGTGCCTCTCGGTACTCATAGGGAACGTCAATACCATATGGCTCAGTAAACCCTTTTGTCGTCATTGAGGCGTATTAAGCCAAAAAGGCATAGAACATAAACCTAGTAACTACTATAGTTGACAA
>QQRX01000012.1:0-544 GCA_003602595.1 Candidatus Poseidoniales archaeon
GTACGATATTCTGCACTACGATTAGTAGATTTTTCTAATAAAGCTAGAATTCCATTTAGTCCGATAGAATCATATACAAACGATGAAAAAACTCCCGGAAAACCTGGAAACTCATCAATAAATAAACCGGAATCTTCGACCATTATTGCATAATCTTCTAACTCAGTGTCTTCCATTAATGATATTGCTTGTTTCAATTTTGAATTTGCTACTTCTTTCAAGTCGGATGATTGTGGCTCAATAAAATCAGGTAAATTACCATTTATCCTCAGCCCCTCAACTGAATGACCTAATTCACTAAGAAGGGCATGGGCTTCCTGTATCTTATTTTGGTTACTCGTTACAAAAAAAATCTTCATAATTTCACCTATGCATGATAACGTACTCTACCTCTAATCTCATTGAAACGGGAAATTACTTCAGATGCAGAAATTAAGTCTTCTTTTTTTGAATCCGCAGAAAGATATCCTTCAACCATATCTTCAACTGCA
Organism: Candidatus Poseidoniales archaeon; assembly: GCA_003602595.1. Classification (GTDB taxonomy): domain Archaea; phylum Thermoplasmatota; class Poseidoniia; order Poseidoniales; family Thalassarchaeaceae; genus MGIIb-O3. Next base: position 492 of record QQRX01000012.1, read on the forward strand.
TTTTCATATTCTGAATGACTTGCTGTAAGGCATTCATTTAGGACTTGTAAATC
>QQRX01000012.1:749-43389 GCA_003602595.1 Candidatus Poseidoniales archaeon
GTTATTCCTTCAATTTTAGACATCAAAATCCATCCCTGTTCTAAGTCTAAATCGATTATAGAAGGAGCAGATAGTTCATGATATTGAAGTCGACCTAATGCCCTAGCCTCTACAGTCAATCTTTGACGTGTCAACTTACGATCTAAATGAGGAGTCCTATATCCTCTTGGTTTTCTCATCTTCAATACTGCGGATTTACCCATCCAAGATCCTGAAGTAACGGTAGCTTCTGCTCCTTGATGAACTACTTTATCGACTATCCACATTGGAACATCGGCGGCTTCCATGCTCACGGGATATGACATACCTTGAAAGCGGTTTCATTCGAGGAGGGTTTGAAGAAGATGACCATGGAGATGCCCGGGCTGCCTAAACAAAAAGGCATTATTGCCCCAAAAATTTATTCTGAGGCAGATATTCAATTAGAAGCAGAGCGATTAAATGAGGTAATCCAGCAAAAAGAAAGATGGGATATTGAAATGTGTAAGACTATAGCACCTTTGACGCTAGAAATTAATAATTTAAAAAAAGAGAAAGATGTTTTCATAATAGCGCATTCATATCAAACCCCTGATATTATTTATGGAGTAGCTGATGAAGTTTCGGATAGTTATTCATTATCTAAAGCTGCAAGAGATGCTCCTCAACAAACAATTTTATTTTCGAGTGTTAGATTTATGGCGGAAACAGCAAAGATTGTCAGCCCACATAAAACAGTTTTACATCCTTCTCCAGATGCTGGATGTTCGCTGAGTGATGGTATCAATGGACAAGACGTAAGGAATCTAAAAAAGAAATATCCCGGAATTCCTGTTGCATGTTATATTAATACCACTGCAGAAGTAAAGGCAGAGTGTGATGTATGCGTTACAAGTAGTAATTATCTATCTATTTGTGAAAAATTACCTGGCAATAAGTTGATTTTTGTACCTGACAAATTTATGGGCAAACATCTACAAGAATCCCTTAAGGGAAAGAAAGAAGTTATCGTATATGATGGAGAATGCGAAGTACATGCAGTTTTTACAGGAGAGAAAATAAAATCATGGAGAAAAAGAATGAGCCAACAGGGTATTGAATTAACTGTTTTGAGCCATCCGGAATGTGATTCGGATGTTTTAGAAGAAAGCGATATAATTGGAAGTAGTGAAACTTTAATAAAAAATGCATTAGAATTATCTGCAAATGGAAAAAAGGATATTATGCTCATTACTGAATGTGGTACTGCTGAACGAATTATGGCAGAATCAGAAAATGAATTGAATCTTATTGGTGCTTGTGTGATGTGCAAGCATATGAAAAAGACGCAACTAGAAGATATATTACAAGCATTAAAGCATCCTAAACCGGAACAAATTATTCAAATAGATCAAGATATCATAAATAAAGCTAGAATAAGTCTTGATCAAATGTTTAAACTTGCAGAATAATCACGAATCTTGCTCTCTTGCAGATTGAGATGCCCAGACAAATGTCAAGGGAATTAGCATCAGAATTGCGGATTGAATTAAAACTGATGAATAAGGGCGGAAAATTTCTTCTAATGGATATACGATAACTTCTAAGTCGCCATTATCCTTTATATCCGTCCATGCGATACTCTTTTCCAAGGCATGTGGCTGAATTTGATTTATATCATCATATGTTAAACGTGATGATTGATTTGTTACAGTGTCATATAACCAAACATCATTTGGTTCAGATGGTTCTTGATTTAACAAAGTAGGATTCCAAGAAGATATTTGTAAGAAGGCGACGTTGTTACCATAGATACTAGGGGAAGAGGAATGCCATAATGGATCTCCCAAGATACTTTGATTACCGGAGAAAATATCTACTAATACTAATCTATCCATATATCCTAAATCAACTAGTGCAATCAGCCATTTACCATCTAATATCAGCTCTTTAATTGTTGAGTTGGAATAATCTATCTTTATATCCTCGGACAATAAAGTAGTGTCGGAAAGTGAGTCTCTTGGATTGATTTCAATATTTGACTTTAATTGAGAGTCAAAAGAAGTAATATTAACTAAGAGATTTTCAGTAGAGTTTGAAGACCAAGCAATTAAATTTTCTGAGGATGTTACGGCATTAAATGGACCATTCACAGGGGGCGAGAGTAAAAGACCATCTATATTTACCAAACTCAAAAATGAATCGTGAGAGATTACTATAACAAAGCCATCTGAATTAGAGCCTAGAGAGACATCGACTACTTCAGTTTCAGGGTAATATCTGAATATAGGTTGTAATATTTCAAAATCGTCATTAAATTCAAAGTAGTCAATCCTTTCATCAGTGAACAAAGCAAAACCCTCATCCGATGTTACCACATCTGGCAGCATACTCCAAGGCTTGGTAGAAACGGAATAATTTTCTAGAGTAGTAGTATTCCAAGTGGTAATAGAAACAGTCTCATCAGGTAATTCTTCAATTGTTACAAGCCATCCTCCTGTTCCAGAAGTAGAAGTGGGCCATTCTGAACCTTCAATAGGAAAATGTTGATGTGTAGCATCCCATAATAAAACACTGCCTGTAGATAGCAGAAGTACTGTTATGAAGAGGCTGGTTTGTTTCTTTCCTGGCTCTCTAAATGGCTCAATGAGAGAGTCTAATCCTTCTAGAGATTCTGAGAAAGACCTTTTTGGATTATCTAATGCTCTTGCTAAACGGAAAGAGAATCGTCTTTCGTCCAGAATATTCCATATTCTTTTATGAGTTCTGTCGGTCATTCTAACTGCTAAAATTGCAATTACCATTCCTCCAATAATGTCAACTAGCCAATGGATTCCAAGATAGATTATCGAAAAGGCAGTAAATGAGATGAATATTAACAAAAAGTTTCTGAATTTTACCCATCTTCCATCCTCATCCCATTTTTGCATAGAAAGCCAAACAGCAAAAGGTAATCCAATATGTAAACTTGGCATTCCATTAGTAAATGGATCAATACGAGTAAACCAATTATGTATTTCAGGAGTTAGGTCATATGCAATCGTCTCCATTGCCGGTATGTGATCTCCAGTCACTCTTACATTGAAAAATAAATAGAAAGGGATAGCAAATGTATAAACCCAAAAAATAGACAAGCAAACGCGATCTGCCATATGACGGTCATCAAAATAAATAGGATATATTAGTGAGCAAAAAGTTACTGCCATAAATCCCATAACATAAAAATGAGTCAATACTTGATCAAGTAATATTGTTCGGAAGCCTTCTTGTATCCACAGGACTACGTCACCTTCAATTGCATAAACATAAGGAGTCATGTCTATTCTAGTATTTGCCATTAAAGATCTATCCAAACCGTCAAACAAGTCTTTCCAAATATAGACTGAAAAAACAATAATTATATGTGCCCAATATCTTCTAAACATATCAATGAAGCCATCTGTTGTTATTTTGGCATAAGGTGGCTTAAAAATCGGCATAAAAATAATACTCAAAAGGATTGCACCCGTAACCCAAGTGATGTATATTCCCGTCTCAGCAACCATGTCAGTATTACATGGGAGTCGTCTTTATGAAATCAATTCGACCCATAATTATTGCTAAATTAAGTAATTTTAAGAGATGGAGTAGTATCTTCATTAAGTGAATTTGTAATGTTATCAACAATTATATTGAATGCCTGTGCAGTATCTCCTTCAGGCTCAGCAATGATCCTATGAACGCCATCATCTCCTCCCCTAACTATTCCTGGATCAAATGGCAAAGACCCCAAATATGGAACAGATAATTCCTCTGCTGCGGAAAGTCCTCCTCCTTTCTTGAAAATATCAAGAGTAGTGGACCAATTTCCTTCATCATCTGAGATACAATCTATCGAAATTCCCTCAGGACCAATTAAAGATACTTTAGAATTAGGTTCGGATTTTCCCCTAATCATGTATCCACTCATATTTTCTACAACACCTAAAACTGGAACAGAAATTGTTTTTGCGAAATTGATAGATTTCCTACTATCCAACAATGCAACTTCTTGTGGAGTAGTTACTATCACTACGCCATCAATTCCAGGAAGGTGTTGACTTACTGTCAATGGTTCATCGCTAGTGCCGGGCGGGAAATCTACAATTAGTGCATCTAATTTTCCCCAAGCAACATCTCCGATAAATTGTTGGATTGCACCTAATTTAATTGGCCCTCGCCATATAACAGGTTTATCTGGATCTTCAATCAAAAAGGCCATTGAAATTACTTTAACTCCGTGTGGACCTTTTGCGGGGAAAATTTGGCCATCTTCAACATTAAGATCCATATCTTCTAAACCTAACATCTTTGGAATATTTGGTCCTGTTATATCAATATCCATTAACCCAACTTTCAAACCTTTTCTAGCCAATGATAAAGCCAATCCTGCTGCGACAGTAGATTTACCAACACCACCTTTTCCTGAAAGAACTAAGATTTTATGTTTTATATCATCGTTTAATTTAGCTATTCGCATCTTTCTTTGCATTTCCCTATATGCTTGTTCCATCTGTGATTTTTGCTCATTAGTGGCAGTTTCTTGTGTAGATTTTTCTTGTCCAGATCCTTTGTGATGACTTATTGGAGAATCTCCCATAATTTGTCGCAATAGTAATTGTACTTCAACTATATCCCATGACAATCATGAAAAATTAAATTTTATCGAACTATAAAATATATTAGATAAGTTGATTAATATGTAACTTATACAAAGAATGTGAAAATTCTGTTTGTTTGTGTTGGCAACACATGCCGCAGTCAGATGGCTGAGGCAATAGCAAGAGATCTAGGTTACGAGGCGTCCTCTGCTGGCACTCATCCTGGAGAAGAAATCGCTCCCAATGCGATCAAAGTATTATCGGAGATTGGCTTATCTGTTAAAAATCAATTTCCTAAATCAACTGATGATATTGAAACCGATAGTTTTGATAAAATAATTAGCATGGGATGTGGAGTAAATTGCCCTAACTTAAGAATTTCACAAGATTGGAATTTAGAAGACCCTCATGGGCGAGAAATAGATTTTTATCGAGAGACTAGAGATAAAATTTTCAATTATCTATCTGACTTATGATGATTATTCACCGACGTATAGAAAAGTGAATTCCGTTTCCATTTAGATATACGAGTGTAGTGTAGTGGTTATCACCGGGCGTTGCCAACGCCTGAACCCGGGTTCAAATCCCGGCACTCGTACCATTTTCAGAAAGTTATAATTCTGAGTTTTTCAATAAATAGTATGCTCCACCAAAACCAATTAATAATAAAATTAACATCAAAAATGATATTAAAAACATCGAATTTTCCGATAGCCAATTATCAAATTCAGAACTACCGGAATTACCTCTTTCTAAAATTAAGGTGTGCTCTTGCGATTCTATCGGCGTTATTGAGAGAAAATTATCAGTAGCCCGTATCAAAATTATGAATTCTCCTTCTGATAATGTGTTTCTAACATCGAAAGAAATAGTATATATGTTGTCATCAGCGATTCTGTCTCCATTGTTACCATTATCCTCCAACAATAGCCATGAATTGGAACTACCTATTGGAGCTAATCTACCAATTTTAATCTGCGCTGAAGAAATATCATCCACATCATGTACCGTAACTTCAAGTGTATGAGTTATTGGATCACCACTTTCAGGAATGAGTATTTTACTAACGATTTGACCATTTCTATACAGTGTGACATTATTTATTGATGGTGCATCATTTAAAATTGTAAGTCTTTTTGCATCTTTGAATTGTCCATTTTCAAATATCTGAGAGGTTGTTCTAGATTCTCCAGTGCTATCTACGAGTCTTATCATCAAATTTCTCTCTCCGGGAGTAAAGGTCTCAGGAATATTAAAATCACCAATCCATAATTCTTCAACTAATTCTAAAACAGTAAGTCCCCCTCCATTACCAAACATATCAATAGATACAGAATCAACGCCATGACCGTCAACAGCCTTTATTGAAACAGATACCTGCTCACCTCTGAAAACTTGGCTTGGAGTAAAATCAATTGAAATCATCCTTGGTGGTTCATTGAGAACAATTATAGTAATATTTTGAGTTACAGTGGTCCATATATCTTGTAATGTTACAGGTATCTCGATAACACCATATTGTAATCCATTATGAATTATTTCAGTAGTCCAAATATTATCTCTTATCACTAAGTCTCCATTTAATCCCGAATCAGAAAGTGCTATTTTTCCTAATCCTAGTGCAGAAAAATCTGCTATTACCGAAATCACATCAGTATCTATATCAGTAACTAAAATTTCTAGATTAGCTTTACCTCCTTCATTGAATAAAAAACCTTCTCTAAACCTAATAGATGAGTTTGAAGATGTATTTATAATGGGAGCAGAATTTTCACTTGAAGTTATTATTGAAGGATATAATATAGTATCAGTTAGTTGATATTCTAAGAATCTTATGCTTTCATTATTTGAATTTTCATTACCAAAATCTACAGTTCGGTATACTTCATGTAGTAATCCTGCAAGTAATCCCTCATTTACTACACTACCGAAAGCAGTATTAGAATTGAAATAAGTACCTTCCCAGAGGGCAATTGAAACGGTATGAGAATCTATATTTACAGCATCCAAATCAACTACACTTACTTCAAGAGGGAGTGCTAAATTACCAATTAGATGGAAATGATCTCCTAAAAATAATATTTCAGGACACAATCCAGTTTCCCTAGATATTGGATTAGAAAAAATAGATTCTGAGGCAGGAGGTTGTGGCTGGATAATTGTGGGAGAATTTGGAGGGTATTCATATTGAACAGAACCATTGTCCTCGACGTATTCATATTTCAGGATTCTATTATCCCAATCTTCTTGAGGTACTGTGTATTCATACGTAAGATTATGTTCTGCACTAAATTCTTGATCTATTGGACCTATTGGGGTAGCTGAAACATTAAACCAAAATTCGTTTCTTATTTTATCTGCTTCAAAATACTCTCCACTCTCATTTGCATAGGCATCGGAATCTACTATTTCTCTGACTATTCCAAAACTACCTTCAGCGTCTCCACTATAACTTCCGTCTACTATAATCGTATCAGAAACAGTTTCACCGCCCATTGATTCCATGTTAATAATAGGAATAGTACCATTAACTTCTATATATGGAGATTCAGATGCTATGAAATCAAAATTTCCAGCACCAGACATTTTCATATATTGATGTTCGCGTATTCCATCTTCCCATCTTTCACTAGTCATGAAATCATCTAATTCAAACGAAAAAGAGTCGCCAAAGCCACTGATTCTTACAGAAACATTTGCCTCTACTTGGGTATCTTGTAAACGTCTAAAACCGTTTTCATCCCATGTTTCATAATAAAATAGAGAAATTTCTCCAAAACCTCCTTCAGAACTATCATTAGAGCCTCCGTTAAAAGAAAGCCAGCCAGATGCCTCTATTCTGATACGCTCAGTGAGGGTATTTTCTGACCATGAGCGAACAATAAATGCATCCTTTACTTGTGCTTCAATTAACAAACCCTCTCCTTCTTCAGAGTCCGATAGAAATATTGAACCACTGCCCAACATTTCGAAATCTTGTGTGATTAACTCTGAGCCATCATATGATTCATTTAGCCAAACTTTACTCAAATCTAAAGAAAGAGTTGTCGTTCTTTCTCCGTCAGATAAATCAAGTAGTAGTGAGCCATTACCCAATTCATTTGATTCAAGTAATGAATTGGTTCTTTTTTGCCAACCTCTTCCTTCAAATAGAATTGATTGATTAGTATCTGTTTGCCCTCCCTCCATTGACCAAATAGTTTCTCTTGTAACTTCATGATCAGAAATTGGTTGATTCCATTGGGTTATTGATAATTCCCTTATACATGATGTTTCACTAGTTTCAACAGATAAAATTATTTTATCATTAAAAATGGGTTGAGATTTTAAAACAATATCAATGACGCCTCCAGCATTCACAGATGTAATTTCTTCTTGAGATAAAATATCTAATCCATTACGAAGATGTTGTGCCTGAATGGAAACTCCTCCAGGAGAAGTACCATTGACATAAATTGGTTCAAAATTGACAACATATCGATGAATAATTTCTGTAGAAATGTTAGACTCAGGGCTGTTATATTGAACATCCCAATCTACCAAAATCTCACAAGATCTTTCTATGTTTGTGTTGTCTCCGAAGGCATTGATAGGAGTAGTGCCACAAATTAGAATGATGAAAATCAATACAGGTGCTTTTTGACTTGTCACAATTAATGGATGACCTATTGACCTTTGAATCAAACGGTATGTTGCTCTTAATTATCAGAATAGTGGCTCTTCATAATCATCATCAATACCGGAACGTTCTCTCCATAATTCGGTGGGAACATCATCATATACTCCTGCATATGGATCTTCATCGATCAAAGATTGTTGATTTTTTGCAGCCTCTGCTGCAGCGAGTGCAAATGCTTCGGCACTGGCTTTGAATTTCCAATAATGAATTCTCCATTCTCTACCATCCCATAATGTGGTTTCTTCTGACTCGGTAGTCAGCAAATCATAATCTTGTAATTGATAAAATAAGTTTCTATCTGTTGGCTCTAAAGCATTATCTATTATTCTATTTGAAAACCCAAAGAATCCAAGTGCATGTTCAGCTATATTTTCAGCAACAACAGTTTCCATATCCATATCAACTTTAGTCCTTATTGCTTGAGTTAATTGTGCTAAAGTCAGACCCATTACAATAACTCCTTTATGATTAATGCGAAGGACGTCGTTATTTCAAACATCTCACTTAAAGTGTAGTTTTCATAAGAAAAGATTCCGAAGTGATTAATCTTAAGATGCTGTCGGAACATTTGTGGAAGGCTTAGGGAATGGAAAATTTCTTGGTTTGGAAGAGGTCGAAAATGGTCCTTTCGATTTGGTAATATTGCCCATTCCTTTGGAAATGACAGTTAGTTGGATGGAAGGTACTTCAAATGGCCCAAGTGCTTGCATAGAAGCTAGTTCCCAAGTTGAATTATTTGATCCCATTTTGAATTCTGAAATTCCATGTGGATTATCTTTTCATACAGCTAAAGAGTGGACGTCAGAAGAGTCGACCTTGAGAAAACAATTAGATTCAATACAGGAATATGTCAGACCTTGGTTTGATGGGCGCCAATTTCCAATTGTTTTAGGAGGAGAGCATGGAATTTTACTCCCTATAATTCAAGTTTTAGAGGAACATCCACAAATTGATGATTTGAGTCAGATTACTCTTATACAAATAGATGCACATGCAGATTTGAGAGATATTCTAAATGAAGAACGATATTCCCATGGTACAGTAATAAGAAGATGTTTGGATGAAGGAGTTGGTAGAGTCATCCAGATAGGAATTAGGGCATATAGTGAAGAAGAGTCAAGAATAATCAATGATGATGATAGGATAGAAACTTGGTTTGCTAGAGATATACTTGGCGTAATGGAAAGAAATACCGGTTGGCCAAAATTAGTAAAGCGTATTTCAGAATTAGAAGGTCCGATTTGGATTACTTTTGATATTGACGGTTTAGATGGTGGGTTAGTTCCCTCTACAGGAACGCCAGTTCCTGGAGGATTGTCATATTGGGCAGCAGTAGAATTAATAGAAAGCATTTTTAAATCAGAAAAAACAAATATTATTGGTGCAGATATCAATGAAATAGCCCCAGGTATTGAGAATAGATTAACTCAATTTAATGCAGCTTTAATTGCAACAAAAATAATTGCTTGCCATATTTCGACACTTTGACTTAGTATATTCTAAAAAATAACATTTAAAGTTATAATTATCTATTAAAGAATTCAAAAAATGATATAAAAATCTATTTTTATAAGGTAAATTTTGTATACAAGTAATTAATCGGATATTTAGGCATAATAATGAAATGGAAAATAAATGAAATTAATAAAGTAGGCATGCAACTAATACTACCGTTATTCGAAGGAGTCTCAAAAGCTCCAAATAATTCACTAAATGGAATGGATAGAAAACAACGCAGTTTGATTAGAGCTGCTATTTCCTCAAAGGACTTTGAAGGTAAAAAGGGCCAAAGATTATCTGTTTGGACAGAGGGTTGTAGAGTATTACTTGTTGGAATGGGTAAAAAGGAAAAGATTACAGGAAAATTGATTCGAAATACGGGAGCCAGAACCATTGGAATATTATCAAAGAAAAAAGGAATAGATATTACGATTAGATTTACTTCTGGTTGGAACTTGGAAAATATGCTAATATTTGCAGAGGGGATGATGTTAAGAGATTATAGTTTTGATGAACATAAAAAATCTGATGAAGAGAAAATTTCTGATCCTTGGAATGTAGATTTTCAGGCTAATGATAGATATCGAGAATCTTTAGAAATGGGTTTGAAGAGAATTAATTCAATAGTAGGAGGAGTTCATCTTGCAAGAGATCTGGGTAATGAACCTGCTAATATATTATACCCAATGGAATTTGCAAACAGAGCCATTGAATGGGCTAAGAACAAGAAAAATGTGAAAGTTGAAGTTTATGACTGGGAAAAGTTACAGGAATTAGGAATGGGTGGTTTAGTAAATGTGGGTAAAGGAAGTGACAGGAAGCCGTGTATGGTTTTGTTTACTCTCAATCCAGATAGAGATGTAGATATTCGTAGGCCGTGCATAGTAGGTAAAGGCATTACATTTGATACTGGAGGGATTTCTATTAAACCGACTAGTGGGATGTGGGACATGAAATATGATATGTGTGGTGCAGCAACCGTATTTGGACTAATGGAGGCATTATGGTCAACTGGATATAAGAGGAGAGTGAATGGGATAGCTTGTTTGGCTGAGAATATGCCAGGATCTGGTGCTTACAGACCAGGTGACGTCATACCTACTTATTCTGGAAAAACTATTGAGATATTTAGTACAGATGCAGAAGGAAGAAATGTTTTAGCCGACGGATTATGGAAAGCAGGGGAATTTAATCCTGAATATATTATTGATTTAGCTACTTTGACAGGAGCGGTTGTAGTGGCTTTAGGCAATCAAATAACTGGGATGTGGAGTAATAATTACTTATTACAACAAAAACTCAAGAATGCAGCAAAAATTGAGGGCGAAAGTGTCTGGAGAATGCCATTGAATTCAGATTTTGAGAGGTATATGACTGATTCTGCATTTGCAGATGTTAGAAACGGATCTGCAGGAGGAAGAGCTGGTTCTTCAAACTCTGCTGCAGCTTTTCTGAAACAATTTGTCCCAAACTATAATTTTGATAAAGAAGAAGAGCAAATTCCTTGGATTCATTTAGATATAGCAGGTACTGCATGGGGCCCAGGAGGTAAGGCTAAATCAGAAGCAAGTAATCCTTTATTCAAATATGGAACATCAGGGGTGCATGTGAAGACGCTGCATAGAATGATTACAGAGAATGACTAAGAATCTTCATTTTCTTCATCAGAATCCACTACTTCAAAGTCTGCCTCTACTACTCCGTCATCGGATTCTCCCTCAGAATCTTGTTCTGCCATTTCTGCAGCGGCTGCTTCATATATCTTTGTAGAAAGGCCATGCATCAATTGTTCTATTTCTGCTAATTTTGCCTGTATTGCAGCATCATCTATATCTTCCAGAGATATAGGTTGATCATCCTTTACAATTAGATTTTCCAGCTCATCTAATTTTTCAAGAACTGGTTTTGTATCTTCTTCAGAAAGTTTATCACCAGTTTCTTCAATTGTTTTGCGTGTTTGGTAGATTATGCTATCTGCCTGATTTCGAAGTTCAACTCTAGTTTTTCTTAACTTATCTTCTTCAGCAAATTTTTCTGCCTCTGCTATTTTTTGTTGAATTTCATCCTCAGATAAAGATGTTTGACTTTCTATCTTAATCGATTGTTCAGTCCCTGTTCCTAGGTCTTTTGCAGAAACGTTAACTATTCCATTTGCATCTATATCAAAAGTTACTTCAATCTGTGGAACGCCACGAGGAGATGGTGGAATGCCAACAAGATGAAATTGCCCCAGAGTAATATTATCTTTAGCAAATTCTCTTTCTCCTTGTAAAACATGAACTTCAACTGCAGGCTGATTATCGGCTGCTGTAGAGAAGGTTTCAGATTTACGAGTGGGTATAGTAGTATTTCTCTCAATCATTGGAGTTGTAATTCCTCCTAAAGTCTCTATACCTAAAGATAGAGGAGTGACGTCCAGTAATAACACATCGGTGACTCCTTCATCACCTACGATTATTCCTGCTTGTAATGTAGCGCCTACGGCAACTGCTTCATCAGGATTTATGCCCTTGAAAGGAGCTTTACCAACTTCTTTCTCAATTGCAGATTGTACAGCAGGAACTCGAGTTGATCCTCCTACAAGGATTACTTTATCGACATCTCCTTTCTTTACTCCAGAATCTTTCATTGCCCTTCTTGTTGGAGCCATAGTTCGTTCAACTAATTTACTAATTAATTTCTCAAAATCCGATCTCGATAGTGACAAATCTAAATGCTCTGGTTGACCATCTTTATTTTGTGTAATAAATGGTAAATTAACTTGTGTTGATGCAGAAGATGATAATTCTATTTTGGCCTTTTCAGCCGCTTCTCTGAGCCTACTCATTGCCTGAAGATCTTTTTGTAGATCTATTCCAGTAGATTTTTTGAATTCAGAAACTAACCAATCTACTACAACATGATCGAAATCATCTCCTCCTAAACGATTATCACCACTTGTTGCCTTAACTTCGATTTGTGGTTGCCCATCGACTTGATATATTTCTAGGACTGAAACATCAAAAGTACCTCCTCCGAGATCATAGACCAATATTGTTTGGTCATCGTCTTTATCTACTCCATATGCTAATGCTGCTGCTGTTGGCTCATTTATAATTCTAAGAACTTCTAAACCAGCAATTCTTCCAGCATCTTTTGTAGCTTGCCTTTGTGCATCTGAAAAATAAGCAGGACATGTTATTACGGCTTGTTTTACTTCTCTACCAAGGTATTCTTCTGCATCGGCTTTTAGTTTTTGCAAAATAAATGCAGAAACCTCTTGTGGGGAAAATTCATCTTTATCGATTTTTTGTGACCAATCAGTCCCCATTTCTCTCTTGACTGAAAGTATTGTTCGATCTGAGTTAGTAACAGCCTGTCTTTTTGCTGTTATTCCTACTAAACGCTCTCCATCTTTTGTAAAAGCTACAACACTAGGAGTAGTTCTTGAACCCTCAGAATTTGGGATAACTACTGCTTGACCTCCTTCTAATGTAGCAACACAACTATTTGTCGTACCTAAATCTATTCCTATTACTGGTCCACTCATTTTTTCATCTCCTTTTTTTTATATATACATTGTTGAATTAATATCAAAAGTAACATCTAAAATACCGTTATTAAATGTCCATTTGATAATTCGACTAGCTGGTTCTGGTAGGTTAAATTTTTTGAAAGGACGCAATTGCGTAGTTTTCATGACTTGCAGTGATAAACCTGCATCTGCAAGATTTAATTCTATTGAATTAGCTTCTAAATCAGTATGTCTAGAAATATCTACAGTAAGATACATGCGGTCTTCATGAATATAAAAATTATCTTCATCGATTTCATCTTCGATATTGGAATCTGAATCATTGATTTCTGCCTTTACTTCAATTACTGGTTCATTTATTTTCATATTTATTCCCATGTTCTTGAGAAAATCACTAAATCCTTCCGTATTGCCTATTCCCATCAAATTTTCCATCATCTTCTTTATTTCTTGAGGTTCTAAATTTGAATCTATTTTATTGAAATCCATCTTGATATTTGTTTTGGCCATATCTTCGGGATTCATACCCATTTCTTCTAAACGATTTTTTAATTGGTGCATTAATGATTTTAACATATCATAATCGACATTCATGCCCATTGTAGAAAATAATTTTGCCATCTCCTTTAGCATGTTTTCTTCCCATTCCTCTTCACTTGAGTCAGACATAATTCATCACTACTTAACTTGTGGTTGTATAGTGGGAGATATGGGAGGTATATTAATACAACGTTTCTTAGATTTTGTAAATAAGTGTTAACAAAGCAAGCGAATTAAAAACGAATTCTTTTCTCGGGGGGTCATAATGAGTGAAACTGAGCATGATATTGCATTAGAAGATACTGATCGTATTCAGGGGCGTGCAGCATTGGTTAACAACGTAAAAGCCTCAATTGCTCTTGCAGGGGCAGTAAGATCGACTCTAGGCCCGCGTGGCCTAGACAAAATGTTAGTTGAAGATGATGGTTCTGTTCTTGTAACGAATGATGGAGTTACAGTTCTTGAAACCGCAAAAGTAGATCATCCTACTGCCAGATTATTGATATCTGCATCTTCCTTACAAGATAGATCTGCAAGAGATGGTACTACAACAACAATATTATTGACTTCGGAATTACTTCAGAATTCTCTTGAATTGGTTAGGATGGGTATACATCAATCGGTAATTTTGAATGGGTATAATATAGCTCTAGAAGAATCATTAAAAGAATTAAAAAAAATATCTAAAAAATCAGTCAGTTCAGATATGGAATTAGCCATTGTTTCTACTTCTTTAGCTGGAAAGATAGAAGAAAGTACTTCGAAAATATTAGCATCTTGTGCCTTAGAAGCAGCTAAATTATTAGCGAATGAAGAAGGAGGAGATGACTTAGAAAGATTACGAATAAAAAGACTTCAAATCGACAATGGTAAGATGAAAAATTCACGATTAGTACATGGATTAGTATTAGCAAAAACTAGACTTGATAAATCGACACCATCATTTTCAAAGAATGGTAAAATAGCGATAGTTGATGGAGAACTAGAAAATAAAAAAATAGGTTTAGAGGCTTCTATTGAGATAAGTGATATTGGAGCATTGGAGAGTTTTCATAATAGAGATGCGGAGAAAATTCAACAGATAGCAGACCATTTTTCTTCATTAGGTGTCAATATACTTATTGTTCGAGATGGAGTTACTGATGCAGCAATAACCCCTCTGAAGAACGCAGGAATAATAACATACAGGAGAATGGAGAGAGATGATATGGAATTATTGGCAAAAATAACAGGTTCTGTACCAATAAGGAACCCATTGAATATTAGTAAAGAACATATTGGAAAATATACAAATCATTCCGAGAAATTAATTGCAGGTGTAAAATATACTAGTATCGAAGGAGAGAATAAAGGTGGGATGACATTTATCATTAATGGTACAACTCCTGAAATAAGAAGTGAAGTGAAAAGGGCTTTTGATGATGCGTTGGGCGTCGCACATCGCTTGAAACGTGATGCTTTTATTTTACCTGGAGGAGGAGCAAGTCATATTCATCTTGCTAGGCATCTTCGAATGTATGCAACGAGTCAATCTGGAAGAGAACAATTGGCTATAGAAGCCTATGCAGCGGCACTGGAAATAATTCCTAGAGTATTAGCAGAAAATTCAGGATTGGATCCAATTGATACTATATTATCACTTTCTGCAGCACAGAATAATGATACTGAAAACGGCTCTTGGATAGGATTAGATGCGAAGACTGGGCGGAATGTTTCAATGGAAGTTGCAGGTATTCTTGATCCATTATTTGTAGCAAAACATGCACTTTCAGGTGCAACTGAAGCGGCAATAAGTGTTCTTCGGATTGATGACGTATTGTGGGCTAAACAAGATGCCCAAACCCCTGATTGGCAAAATGAAATTGAAGATGATTAATCAATCACTCAAACCTTCTATCATTGAATCAACTATATTTTCGAGATTATATTGGGCTTCCCAACCCCAATCATCTTTTGCTTGTGAATCATCAATTGAATCAGGCCATGAGTCTGCATATAATTGTCTCTTATCTGGAGTAAAAGTACATGTGAATCCATCAACCCTCTCAGAGATAGTATCAACTAATTGTTGAGCGGTAAATGAAATTCCAGAGATGTTGTATCCTGCTCTTGAATCTCCAATATTGTCGACAGGAGAATTCATCAATTCTAATGTAGCTCTTATTGCATCATCAATATACATCATTGGTAATCTTGTCTCTGGACCTACAAAACAATCATAATGTCCCTTTTCAAGTGCAGCGTGAAATATTTCTACTGCATAATCCGTAGTTCCGCCTCCTGCAGGAGATTTCCATGAAATTAAACCTGGATATCTGAGTCCTCGTGTGTCTAGGCCGTGTTTTTGCCAATACTCATTTGCAAGATTTTCTCCAATAACTTTAGTTTGCCCATAAACTGTGGTTGGATTTAGAGGAGTTACTTGTGGTGCATTTTTTGGAGCATCGGGGCCGAAAACGGCTATTGAAGAGGGAGCGAAGATTTTCAAATTGTTATTTAGGGCAGTTTCTAAAACAGAAATAGTTCCTCCAATATTGATTTTTTTACAGAGTTCTGGTTTTTTTTCACCTGTAGCGGAAAGTATGGCAGCTAGATGATAAATTTCTTGGATATCATATTCTTTCACTAGCTTGTCCATCGAATCGGAGTCAACTACACTTAGAATCTCGAACGGACCATTTTGCACCCCTGGATTATCATCTAATTTTCTAACATCTGTGGCTAAAATATTCTCATTTCCATAGATTTTTCGAAGTTTCTCAACTAATTCTGTTCCGATTTGCCCTAGTGCTCCCGTGACCATGATTTTTTTCGGCCCTGACACAGACATGAGCCTGGGTATAGTACTCAATAAATGAACCTAAAGTAACATTTAGGAGTATGAACATGGCCAATGTTGATATGTCTAGTATATCCGGTTCAAATCCCGTTGATTACATGAAGTATGTCGTTGTCACCGGAGGAGTGCTGTCAGGATTAGGTAAAGGAGTGACGGCAAGTAGTATCGGAGTACTGCTTAAGTCGGCAGGATTACATGTTACTGCAGTGAAAATTGACCCCTATCTAAACAGTGATGCTGGCACAATGAGTCCTTTTGAACATGGAGAAGTATTTGTATTGGATGATGGAGGAGAAGTGGATCTAGATTTAGGGAACTATGAGAGGTTTCTTGATATTGCACTTTCTAAAGACAATAATATTACAACCGGGAAGGTATATTCTTCGGTTATAGAGAAGGAGAGAAGAGGAGATTATCTAGGTAAAACAGTCCAAGTTGTACCACATATAACTGATGAAATACAAGATTGGATTGAAAATGTTGCTAATAGGTACAGTAATGGAGAAAACAAGCCTCCTGATGCTTGTGTTATTGAACTGGGCGGAACCGTTGGAGATATTGAAAGTGCTCCATTTGTAGAAGCACTTAGGCAATTCCAATTTAGAGTAGGTAAAGAAAATATTTGTTTTGTTCATGTAAGTTTAGTACCAGTAATGGGTCCGGTTGGAGAACAAAAAACAAAACCGACACAACATACAGTGAAGGAATTGAGAGGTTTAGGAATAATCCCAGATATTTTAGTATGCAGGTCTGAAGTTGCATTAGTCGATGAAACTCGTGAAAAATTAGCTAAGTTTTGCCATGTATCTTCTGAAGCTGTAATTTCGGCACACGATGTTGCTAACATATATCATGTACCAATTATGATGAATCGACAAGGAGTAAGAGAATTGTTAGCATCCAAACTCAATTTTGACTTACCAGATAATAGTAAATTATTACAAGATTGGGAGACCATGGCAAATCATGTTAATTCCTTGGAAGAAGAAATTCACATAGCAATGGTTGGTAAGTATACTGGACTGTCGGATTCATATCTTAGTGTTACCAAGGCACTTCAGCATGCCTCATATAGTGTCGGTAAAAAATTAATTATTGATTGGATAGAATCGGTTAATTTAGAAGAAGGAAGTGGATCTGAATATGAAGTATATCAAAAATCATGGGATTTACTAAAAAGTGCTGATGGAATACTTGTTCCGGGAGGTTTTGGAGGCAGGGGTATTGAAGGAAAAATTAGTGCTGCAAAATATGCAAGAGAAAATAATATTCCATATCTTGGAGTCTGTTTAGGATTGCAAGTAGCAACAATAGAATTTTGTAGGAATGTTCTTGGAATAAGAAATGCTAATTCTGCTGAATTTGATGATAATGAAGAGAATCATGTTGTAGTTTTTATGCCTGAAATTTCAAAGACCCATATGGGAGGGACTATGAGACTAGGTTCTAAACCAACTCCTTTTCTTGTGGATGATTGTAAGATTAGGAGACTATACAATAATGAAGAATATGTTAATGAAAGACATAGACATAGGTATGAAGTTAATCCCGAATTAATAATAAAAATTGAAGAGGCTGGATTGATTTATGTTGGAAAAGATGAAACTGGTCAAAGATGTGAAATAATGGAGTTGAGAGATCATCCATATTATGTTGGAACACAATATCATCCAGAATTTAAATCTAGGCCCGGTAGGCCAAGCCCTCCATTCCTGGGATTGCTGAAAGCCGCTTGCGGGATTGATATCTAATCTACAGCAATAGGTAAAATTCTAGTTGTTCGATATCCTTGTAATACTTTCATGTATTTTTTTGATGCGAATTTTGAATCTAAGTCCTCATCTCCTGTTTCAATCCTTAATTTCCTTACAGTTAACAGTTTAGCTGGCGTTACTACTCCAAGAATATTATCAATTCCGATTTTACTTATTACTGTATGAGATAATTGAAGATTTCCTCTTCCTATCAAAAAACCTTGTCCCCCCATTGGGGATAAAAGTGCAATAAATTTTCCAGAATGAGATTTTAAGAGTTTTAAAATTCCTTTTTCATCTAAATCTGAACCTACTATGCTTCTGCCGAGAGAAATATCTATTCCCAGAGTCGTTAGATTAAACCCAATATATTCGCCTATAGATTGTAACGTCCCTCCTGAACCCCATATTATCATTGTATCTTCTTTAACTAGAGTTTCTCGGATGTGTTCTGCTAAACCTTCAATAATTTCTTCCTCACTACTAACTTCAACTCTCTGTTTTGAACCCTGCATCCAACGAGGACTAGATGGCGTGTATGCTTCTGCATAATGCCTTACCATCCATTCTCCGTCCCTATATCTCTCTTCATCCAAATCTAATACTTCAGTGCTTGCTACTAATAAATCGCCTCTAATCCAAGCAGAAAGAACTTCAGCAGCTGCCTTGGGAGATGCAGCAAATGACCCAGAATACATTTTTACACCAGTTGGTACGCCAATTAAAGGTAATTTAGGATTATTTAATTCTATTAACTCCGCCACAATATCTCTGGTAGTACCATCTCCTCCTGCATAAACTATTAAATCAACTCCATAATCAATTATTTTTCTGATTACCTCTTTCGTATCATTAGAACTTGTTTCTCTTTGAGATTTGTGGATAATCCTTATTTCTCCTAAATTAATTCCTGAAGGAATCCATTCTGTACCCATCCTTCCTTCACTTGTTATCCAAGATATATCTGAAGAATCCGCTTTGTGCAAAGAAGAGAAATAATTTAGAAAAGTCGTTATTCTAGGTCCTGATCTATCATCTGCGCCCATTGAGCGAGCAAAATTAGCCTTGCCATCAGATCCTTTAAGTCCTAATTTACCACCCAATCCCGCGTCTGGATTGACCACTAGCCCTAGTCTAATCATAAGCCCGGGTAGGGATGGTCGTTATTATCGCTACACACTCCCCCCGTCATTATATGAGAGCAGTGGTGGCACTCGGCGGAAATGCACTTCTACGTAGAGGAGAGGAATTAAGTGCAGAAAATCAACGTAATAATGTAAAGATAGCTGCCAAAGCACTTGCTCCACTTGTAGGGAAATATCAATTAGTTATTACACATGGAAATGGGCCACAAGTTGGACTTTTATCACTTCAGTCGGCTGCTTATACTGATGTTAAAGAGTATCCTTTAGATGTATTAGGAGCTCAAACAGAAGGAATGATTGGGTATATGATTGAGCAAGAATTAGGGAATTTGCTTCCAATTGAAATCCCATTTGCTACAATTTTAACAATGGTTGAAGTTGATCCAGAAGACCCGTCTTTCAATGAACCAACCAAACCAATTGGACCATTATATGGAGAAGACGAAGCAAAAAGGTTGGCAAAAGAAAGAGGATGGACGATAAAACTTGAGGGAGATAAATGGAGAAGAACCGTTCCTTCTCCTGTACCTCAAAGGATCTTTGAATTACGACCTATACATTGGTTATTAGAAAAGGGGACTGTAGTAATCTGCGCTGGCGGAGGAGGGATTCCAACAATGTATCAGAAAGATGGTAGTTTGGAAGGAGTAGAGGTAGTAATAGATAAAGATAGAGCAAGTTCTTTGCTAGCTACGCAACTAAATGCTAGAGTATTGATTTTAGCTACAGATGCAGATGGAGTTTACTTAGATTGGGGCACTGAAAATGCTAAAAAGTTGCACAGAGTTACCCCTGATGAAATGGAGAATTATACTTTTGAATCTGGATCTATGGGGCCAAAAGTAGAGGCTGCTTGTGAATTTGTAAATAAGACAGGGGAAAGAGCCGTCATAGGTTCACTTTCTGAATTAGAGAAAATGATTTCTGGAGATGCCGGGACACAATTTGTAATACGTTAATTTTGTACTTTTGAAGAGATGTTTTGCAAATGTCTTCATACGATAGATGTATCTCGGTTATACTGGAGGGATAGTCTTGTCAAGGGTGAAAGTAGAATTTGAAGATAATCAATTTCGTGAATATGAGGCTGGAATTACAGCTGGTGATGTGGTTAGAGATATTCATGGCCGTAAATCTGGCTTTGTAGCAGTATTTATTGATGGAATAGAAAAGGATATGTCAACAATTTTGGAATCAGATTGTAAAATTGACCCCATAGATGGCGAGTCAGATGCTGGACTATTTATCCTTAGGCATTCATGTGCTCATCTTCTAGCTCAAGCGGTCACACAATTGTATCCTGATGCAAAACCAACAATAGGGCCTCCAATAGAACATGGTTTTTATTATGACTTCTTTATGCAACCTGTCGGAGATGAAGAATTAAAAAAAATAGAAAATAAAATGAAAGAAATAATGAAAGAAAATTTACCCATAATACGCGAAGAACATTCCAATATTTCATTAAGAAAGATGTTTGGTGAAAATAAATTTAAGATTGAAATAATGGATGATAAAATAGGTCAGGAAGTTGGTTCAACGGCTTACAGACAAGGAGAATTTGTAGATTTATGTATAGGTCCGCATGTAGAATTTACCTCTCAACTAAGATGGTTTAAGTTAACAAGTTCTAGTCAGGCATATTGGAGAGCAGACTCAAAACGAGAATCATTGACTAGAATTTATGGCATGTGTTATGCAACAAAAGAAGGATTAAGAAATAGAGAGAAACAAATACAAGAAGCGGCAAAACGGGATCATAAAAAAATAGGTAGAGAAATGGAACTCTATATGATTGATGAAATGATAGGTAAAGGCCTACCTGTTTGGCTTCCCAATGGCGAAATTTTAAAATCATCTATTGAAGAATTTGCCTTAAAAACTGAAGAAGAATATGGTTATCAGAGAGTAACTACACCTGTTCTAGGTAAAAAACAGCTTTTTGAGGCGAGTGGTCACCTTCCTCATTATGCTGAAGGGATGTATCCTCCAATGGAAATGGATGATGGGACTTATTACCTTAAGGCGATGAATTGTCCAATGCATCATCTTGTCTACAGAAATAAAAAACGCTCATATAGAGATTTGCCTCTAAGGATTGCTGAATATGGTACTGTTTATCGTAATGAAATGTCAGGTACACTTGCAGGATTATTAAGAGTGAGGATGTTATCAATGAATGATGCTCATATTTATTGTACTTTAGACCAAGTTGCTCAAGAGTTTGAAAGTAATATAAAAATGGTACAAGATTATTATGCTGCGTTTGGATTTGAAAACTATTATTTCAGACTTTCACTATGGGATCCAGAAAATACCGAGAAATATATAGATCAGCCTGAGAATTGGGAAAAAACACAAAATCATCTCAGAAAAATACTGGATAGTTTAGAAGTACCATACATCGAAAGCATAGGAGAAGCCGCATTCTATGGTCCAAAAGTCGATATTCAATTTACTACTGCGATAGGTAGAGAAGAGTCAATGTCTACAATACAACTTGATTTTGCCGCTAAAGAAAGATTTGGTTTGACTTATACTGATGAAACTGGATCAGATAACGGAGAAGTATTTGTCATACACCGTGCACCTCTATCGACACATGAAAGATTTGTTGCCTTTCTAACTGAACATTGGTCGGGTAATTTTCCCACTTGGTTATCTCCAATCCAAGTACAAATAATTACTATTTCTGAGAAACATAAAGAGTATGGAAAAATAGTTTCTGAAGAGTTACAAAAATCAGGAATAAGAGTTAAAATTGATGATTCGGATAATACAATTGGTAAAAAAATTAGGATACACAGGAAAATGCGTCCTGCTTACATGGCAATTATCGGAGATGATGAGGTTAAAAATAACACAATTTCAATAAGAACGAGAAAGGGGGCACAAAAAAATGACATTCCACTTGATGAATTTATCCAAGCGATAGGGAGAGAAATAAGTAATCGTGATACTATCTTGGGAATAGTTCCGGTAGAATAATGGTGTGAAAATGATTGTTAATATTGCTGGATATAAATTCATAAATATTAATAATACTGAGGAAATGAAAGACAAATTTTTAGAAAAATGTTTGGATCTAGGATTAAAAGGGACTATTTATTTTAGTAATAATGGAATTAATTTCTTCGTGGCAGGAACCCAAGAAATGATAGATAAATACATTCATTTTATGGAGCTTGATGAACGATTAGTAGGGATTTCTCTGAAAATAAGTTACACTGAATACCAACCATTTCGAAGGATGATAGTAAAGAAAAAGAAAGAAATTATTGCATTAGGATTGGATGAAGTCAGGCCAGCAGAATATACAAGTCCGTCAATTAATCCGAAAGAATTGAAAAAATGGTTAGATGAGGAAAGAGACATACTATTACTAGATACAAGAAATGATTATGAATTAAGAATTGGTACATTTGAAAAGGCAATAGACTTGGATATTAAAACCTTCAGAGAGTTTCCATTCGCTGTAGAAAAACTAGATGTGGATAAAAATAAAACGGTAGTGATGTTTTGTACCGGAGGGATACGTTGTGAAAAGGCATCAGTTGTTATGGAAAATCAAGGTTGGAATAATGTTTTTCAATTAGAAGGAGGTATACTGAATTATTTTGAAGAAGTCGGAGGAGAACATTGGAATGGGGATTGTTTTGTTTTCGATCAAAGGGTTGCATTAAATTCTGAACTCTTGGAAACTGAGATAGAAATGTGTTTTATTTGTAGAGAGCCTTTATCTAAAGAAGAACAAAAATCTGAGTACTATAAAATTATGGAATATTGTCCATATTGTATAAATAAAAATAAGAAATGATTGAGAGTATTTATTTGGATTGATTATTTGGAAAATACAAGACATGGCAGATGAAGCAGTTTTTGAGAATTATTCTCAAGCAGAGATTATCGAATCTATGCTTGTTTCGGCACGTTCGATAATTAGAACTTGTATGGAAATCAGAAATCATGAAGATGTAGTTATTATTACTGATACACACACATCTGAGATAGGTAGAGCGTTATATGAAGCAGCAGCTGAAGTAACTGATAGAGTACTCTTGATGATGATTCCTCCCGCTTTCAAGTCTGGAAATGAGCCCCCAAGTCCAGTAGGAGATTTGATGAGAAAGTCTAGAGTTGTCCTAATAGCAACAAAAGAGTCATTAACGCATACAAAAGCAAGAATTAATGCTTCCAAGGCTGGAGTCAGAATAGCATCTATGCCAGGAATAAGTAAAGAGACCTTCATTCTTGGAGGAATGACTGCGGACTATAATGCCCTTCAATTAGAGATATCAGGAATGAATAATGTTTTACGAAGAAGGAGAGAAGTACATGTCACATCTCCTTCAGGAACTGATGTAACTTTTACTACTGGATCTAGGTGGATTCTAGAAGATAATGGAATTTGTAACAGGCCTGGACAAGTAACAAACCTACCCGCTGGAAGGATATTTACTATGCCAAAAGAGGGTTCGACTAATGGGAAAATAGTATTTGATGGATCATGGGAAGGAAAATTACTACCAAAAAAGGTTGAAATGAAAATAGTAAATGGAAGGGTTACAGAAATATCAGGATATGAGGGCGTTGAGGAAATAATTGAAAGTTTTAATATCCCTCCTCATAGTAAAAGAGTCTTGGATTTACAATTGAATAAGACCGTAGCAGAATTTGGATTTGGAATGAATTCTAGAGCCAAAGTTATTGGAAACGTATTAGAAGATCAGGTAGTTAGAGGAAATTCATATTTTAGTTTTGGAGACAATACAGCATTAGGTGGAAATTCAAATACAGGCATACAGAAGAGAGGAGTGATGAATAAAACAAGCGTTACTTTAGAAGATGTTGATTTAGTCTTAGAGGGAAAAATTGTTGCACGTAAAAGGAAATAATGAGAAACATGATTGCTATATTGTGGTGTAATGGTAAAACTCCTTCGAATGATTTGATAAAAAGAGTCTTGACGAAAGGCAAAAAAATTTTTGGAGTAGATGGAGGGGCTGAAATAGCATTGTCCTTAGGAAAAAAAGTTCAAAAAGTATTAGGAGATTTTGATTCTATAAATATTGATGAATGGAAAGGTGAGAGTGAGTATTTACCAGATCAGGATATGAGTGATTTTGGTAAATCCATAAAATACCTTGTAGAAAAGGGATACACACAAATAGAGGTTATAGGAATCGATGGAGGAAGTCCGGAACATTTTCTCGGTGTATGGGCAGTATTAGCGGAAATTGAGGATAATGTGAAAATAATACTTTATCATGAAGAGAGGATTACTTATAGAATTCATCCTGATTATGATGATACTCAAATATATATTGAAAATGGAAAGGAGTTTTCTATTTTCGCCCTCACTCATTGTAATGACATAACACTCACTGGAGCAAAATGGAATATGAAGAATGAAAAACTCTCATTATCGAGCAGGGGTTTGCATAATCAAGGAACTGGGAAAAATATCTCAATAAAGGCTGATGGGATAGTGGTTTTAATAATTTAATGTTAATCACTTTTAGGATTCATAGAAAGCATCATTGCAATTGGTTTTGTACGAGGGTCGCTTTCCAAAGCTCGCTTCATTATTACAGCTAGAGGGACGCCTAATATCATTCCCATAACCCCCCAAGCCCAACCCCAGAAGGCTACCAAAAGAAGTAATACTATTGGAGAAATATCCAAACGTTTTCCTGCTATTTGAGGTTCAATAACTCCTCCCCATAATTGTTGATTTGCTATTAATAGTATAATCAAGAACACTGCAGAAGAAGGTGAAAGTATAATCAGACCCAGAACAATTGGGAATAAAAGTGATATTAATGCACCTACATATGGTATAAAATCCATCATGAAGGTGATACAAGCCCACAAAAACCAGCCTGGGATACCGAAAAAATACAAAATTATAGCGGCTAAGACTGCTTGCCCAAATGCTACTGAAGCCCTGGTAACAACATAGACATTGATTCCCTTCGAGGAAGATGATGCTAATGCGATGATTCTATCTACATCATCTGGATAAGCTGCTTTGATACGCTTAGGGAGTGTTTCTGCTTCTAATATGATAAAAAGTAAAAATATCAATACAGTAACCATGCCTGCTGTGAAACTTGCTAAAGATCCAACAAGTCCTGTAGCGAATGATTCAATTTTCTCAACGGTAATCAGGCCAGTAACTTCGGAAGTATCAAATGAGAAGCCCAAAATTGTTGCATTATCTTCAAACCAGAGAAGTTTATTTTGTAGTTTCTCCGAAAGTGTAGGGACTTCTTCTGTAAAAGATTGTAAATTTGAAAAAAGGATATTTGAGGCTACGAATAAGAAAGCCATTACGATTCCAACTAGTGCCCCGTAGGCTAAAAAGGGGTGTCTACCTATCTTTTTCTCTAGCCATTCAGCAGGAGGACGGATTAGGAAGAACAGTAATATAGCGACTACCAATGGTTGTAATATAGATTTTAAATGTACAATTGCCAGTACTGCAATCAAAAGTAATATTGCTATATTAGAAGCCGTATTAAATTTTAGTTTACGCAATTTCACTTCTTCTCCCATCATATTCTCAAGTTGGGGAGAATGGTTTCACCATCAAGTTTTTCGCCTGCACACTTCTAAATAATAATACTTTGATACAAATTCAAAAAATCAATTGCATTTTGTTTGAAAGTGAATTTTTCAGACACTAAATTACGTCCTGCTCTACCTTTTTCTAATAATTTGGATTTATCATTCAATTCAGATAAAATTATTTCTGACATTGAATTAATATCTCCCATAGTAAATAATGCTCCAACAGAATTGTCAACCATTTCAGGCAATGGTCCATGGTTGACAGTAATAACGGGAGTTCCAGAGGCCATTGCTTCCAGTGGAATAAGCCCCTGTCCCTCATAATAAGAGGGATAAACAACAATATCGGAAACACGATACAATAATGCTAATTCATCAAATTTCATACTCGATTCAATAAATACAGATCCTTCTAGTCCTAATTTCTTTGCTTGTTTTAATAATCTAGATCGGAGTTGACCTCTCCCAACTATGACTAAAAACGAATTAGGAGATTCTTTCTTAACCTTTACAAACGACTGAAGTAACATACCAAAACCCTTTCTTGCTGCTAAACGGCCAACTGCAAGTAACAGATACGAATCTTCTTTGACATTAAATCTGGAACGGACTTCTGAATAAATGGTAAAATCATCTTCATCATCCCGCCTTAATGGAAGAAACATGTCAGTATCTACTCCCCAATGAATTACTTTACAATTCCAGTCATTTGGAGTGGAATATCGATTTAGGAAATCTTCCCTGGTGGCATTTGAGTTAGCAACACATATATTCGAATGATTAATTGCAAAATTTTCAAATTTAGCATATCTTTTTGCCGTAAATCTCATAATGAGATCATTTGGGTTTGCCCATACTGCAGATTCTTTATATTTTGATGCAATAAAAAGACCATCTCGCTCTCCAAGCCAAGAGCCATGGAGAGAAGAAATAACGGGGGCTATTTCTTTCTTACATTTTTCAAATTGTTTTTCATCCCACGAAATCATAGGACAGTGTAAATGGACAACGTCTACTGGATTAATTTCATTAATTTTTTTTAGTTTTCTTAGAGCATATTTCCCATAGGAACGTGTGAATTCCATTGGTATTTTTTTCCAAGAAACTGTAAATACTTGTACTCCATTTATTTCAGGCGGTTTATCCATCCCTTTACGTGTAATTATAGATATTTTATGGCCCATTTCGGCTAGAGCAGCGGATAAATGAAAGACTGTGGAACCCATTCCTCCCCATCTAGGAGGGTATTCAGCAGATAACATTGCGATATGCATAGGAGACTCTCCTGTAGCGCTAGACTGTTTTCTTTCAAGATAATGTTGGTGATTTAGCAATAGTATCATTCAAAATAGATATCTTCCTCGCATAGCCAGTAATATGTCAGATACGTTGCCCGCTCACGTCACTGTAGTTATTCCTACACGAAATGAAGAAGCCGCAATTGTAGATACGATAAGGTCTGTTCCAAATGATGGATGGTGCGATAAACTAGATTTCTTAATTATAGATGGAAATTCTACTGATGCAACTAGAGAATTGGCCGAAAAAGAAGGTGCTACAGTCTATTTAGAAAAAAGGAAAGGTTACGGTCGTGCTTATAAAACTGGTTTTTCAATAGCACCTGGAGAAATCATAGTTACAATGGATGCTGATTGCACATACCCCGGAGAAGAAGTTCCGGAGTTGGTAGGTAGATTACTAAATGAAAATTTGGACTGGATTACCTGTGATCGTCTAACAAAGGCTGAAGAAGGAGCGATGTCAGGAATGCATGGATTTGGAAATTGGACTTTGTCGACAATCGCTAGGATGCTATTTTGGTATGGAATAAAAGACTCACAAAGTGGCATGTGGGTATTTAGAAAATCAATTTTCGATAATGAGAAAGTTAGGCCTATGCATGATGGTATGCCTTTATCTCAAGAATTTAAAATAAGAGCGAGGAGATATCTTCCTTCCAACAAAACTACCGAAATTAGTGTCCCTTACAGAGTTAGAGTTGGAGATGCTGAGATTAATACATGGGGCGATGGATTACTAAACTTACGAAGATTATTCTGGTTAAGATTTGGATTATTCAGTAAAAGTACGCCTTGGGGAGTAGAAGAAGATTAGTTTTCTTTATTATCAAATTCTTCGTCCAATTCTCTTGGAACAAATGCTGACCAAGACTCAATTAATTCAATATCTTTAGCGATTTGAATACGCCTTTTATTAGCATAGGCTACTCCTAATAAAGAAAATATTATTATTAAAATTATTAAAAGTGGAAAACCAGCGCTAAATAGCCAATCCAATGTATTTTCATTACTTTGTTTCACCACAGGAATGGATTCTATTTGTGATTGACTAACAAGTTCTCCATCAACAGCCCATATCTCGACTTTGACCCAATTCCCTTCGGTAATATCCCAATTAGACCTATATGTCCAAACATTATCATCGGCTACTTGGTCACTACCTTTTCCGTCATCTCTGAAAATCATCACTTCAGATACACCTCCGCTAAGCATTTCTCCATTGACTTGAGTTGTCGTTCTATCTGGATCGTCAAGGTTTACATAAATATAAACCTCGGTAGGTACATTAATTTCAATTGAATCGATTGAAATGACTAAATTATCTAATTTTGGATAGCTCGAACCTATTGTTAGATTAATAGAATTAAAATCTTGTGCACCTCTAGAATCTTGAACAAGTAAATTAATCTGAACAGAACCTGGATTAAAATAAACTAAATCTTGTTTTTTATCACTAATTATTGTTCCATCATTTAATGACCATTGATACAAAATAATATCATCATCATAGTCAAATGAAGAAGAGGCATCTAGATTTACTGGCTCACCAGGAGAGATATACTGACCATTTTCTAAATTATTAATATTAGCAATTGGTGCAGATTCAAGAATAGAAATTTTTTGGGTATACTTTCTCTCCATTTTATCAGAATCGACTAATGTTATGGTCAAATTATGTTCACCTGCTGGAAGATATTCATTATACGAAATATCTGTTGTTTTATTTTCTAAAATAGTACCCATTAAGTCTGATTCAATACTTACAGTAAAAAAATCACCATCTGGGTCAAAAGAATTTTGGAAATCAAATAAAACTGCAGAATTGGAATTTACTTTTGTATTAGGCATTGGAGAATTTAAAATCATTATTGGGGCAGATTCGGTTATTATGATATTAATTGGTGGACTAATTACTTTTTGATTTCCGTCGTCCAAAGATAGAGTGATGTTATGATTTCCAGAAGGAAGACGGGATTGGAAAAACCAATCAGTTCCAATTGGCTCAGATAATTTATCACTAATCCATAAAATACTCACTAAGTCATTATTTCCTTCCAAATATGGATTGCAAAGTAAATTACTTCCATTATCGACTAAATCTGAACATGCTAAATCCCAATCCCCCGATCCAGTAGATTGGAAGTCCAATATATCACCTGATTCGGCCATGATGCCATTAATTGGTTGTGAAATTAATGCCGCAGGAGGAGCATTCAATACCTCAACTTCAAATGAATAATACGTCCAAAGTCCTGCATGACTTGGTAGATTATCGGTGGCCTTCATTGTAATGTTATGAATTCCTTTTGAAAGATATCCCATCCACTCAATTGTATTTGTCGATTCTAGGCCTGAAAACAAGAGGCCATCGATACTACTAATAAATTCAAATTTTACAATATCGCCTTCTGGATCAATGGTATCAGTTCCATCAAGCCTGACTAAGCTAGATGAAATATTATCAACTCTTGAAATTTCCATTATTGCAGAAGGCAATTCGTTTACTAATACCACATTGAATGACCAACTTCGACTAGGATTTATTCCGTCTGAAGCAAATACTGTGACATTAAATTGCCCAGGAGCACCGATAAATGATCTAGAAATTTCGTTAGGACAATTAGGATCTCCATCAGTTACAGGTGTTGGGTCTTCATATGAAGTTTCTAACCAGCACCAAAGATCACCATTCTCTGGATCATAAGTACCATCTAATATTATACTGACATTTGCTGTTTCACCAAGATATAGAATCCCTCTTGAGTTAATTTTTGGGACAGAACCAACAGAAAGGATTGGAGGAAGATTGATTAATTCAATTCTCCTTGTTTCATTGACGCATTGATTTTCAATATCGCACACTTCTAAAGTTATTTGATGAACTCCATCGGACAAACATTGAGATTCATTATTTGCAATTATATGAGAATAATTCGCTGTATTTTCTTCCTGGACACAAGAATATGTAAAATCTCCATCCAAATTACTTGTCCATGTAAAAGTAATTTCATCTAAATCTAGATCCCAAGAATTAGAAGCATCAAAGACGACTACGCTAGCACTAGAATATTGAGAATCATCTTCAGGAAGTTGCCAAATAATAAATGGCGCTTGATTTGAAATATCTAGTCTACAGATAACTACTGTATCGGAACTTAAAACGAAGGAGTCTGTATTATTGTAAATTCCATCATAATTACAACTAGAATTTACTATGTTCTCTGATGACCATCCTTCTTGCGGAAGCCATCTTTTACCAATGAATGGGCCATATAGATAATCACCAGAATAAGGTTGAGTAGCGGTTATATTATCTTCATAAATATCAAAATAAATATTCACCTCAGCATACGGGATATTCATGAAATATTGATTTACGGTATGTATTTCCAAATTCCACATTATATCAAATATATTATTTTCAAAAGAAGAAATAGGAGTAAGAATATCTTGAGATGAAATCCACTTAATATGATTATTATCTCCTAAAATAAAGGAGTTTTGCATTGATGAATTTTGCATTAGGAAAGTATCTGTAAAGTTTAGAATACTATTTTCGGAGGTTGGATTATTTGAGTAACAATTAATATTAGTATTGGCAATTATTAGTTCTGCATGATCTGATAAATCAAAGCAGGCATTATTTCTACCATAAATGATACTATTTTCAATTGATGAACTGGTTATCCCCTTGCCGCTCCAATATAATCCATCATTGGAATCCATGATTTGTAGATTATTTATTTTGGCATCAACCTCAACCATCTTTAAGGCATAATCTGAAGAATTAGAAAATATTGTAATATTATCAAGTATAATATTTCCAAAATAAGTTATTTCTGAGTTATCAATATTCAATGGTATTGGAGAAATGGTATCTTTAATTAATACTGATTTCAATTGTAAATCGATACTATTTTTTATGAAAATACCATATTGATCATTCGTAGAAGAACATGAATTGCAACTAACATTTTTACCACCACTCATCACCGTATTAGATTCATGGAAAAATATTCCAGAACCATCTTCGGGATTATTTTGTCCTATACCATTTTGAGATGTTACCACATTGGATAATTCAACATTACTAGAGTCAAAAACATACAATCCATTTAATGAATTATTGGTACTTATAATTGTGTCAACTCTAGGGTGGAATTCTCGAAAATCTACGCCATTACCTCCGTTTTCTGATGTAAACCAATTACTACCTATTACTCCTCCTTTCATCATTAATACTCCTGGGCCTATTGAATTATTTACAATTAGATTGTTGACTATTGCCGGACCTTTGGAACTCCAACTTGCACTTCTGAAAAATAAGCCTGCGCGGTCATTTATTGGTACAGAAGATGATGTTTGACCATTTCCAATGAAAGTAGCATTCTCTATTTTAGTAGAGGAGTCTATCATATATGCCCTTAAACCTACGGCAATATTATCTTCAATTAATGCCCCCTCTATGTGGACACCACTTGTATTGATATCAAATGCCGCATATCCTAAACCAGAAGTTTTTGCATCTGGCCCTCCTGTCCCTCTGAGTTGTAAATCTTCAAAAACAGCATTGGTTAGGAGGTTTGAATATTGACTATGATTATACCTTTCAACCATTATTCCTCTGTATTGACTATTTTCAATTACTATATCTGAGAAAGTAGGTCTAGTAGTCCATCCTTCTGTTTGATGACGAACAAAAACGCCATTATCACAACGATTTATTTTAATATCTGTCAGTAAAGGAATTGAGTCTTCTACCCATATTCCTGCAGAAACTGAAAGAGTTGCGCCAGAAATATTTGAAATATTGATATTAGTAAATAAACCCCCTGCTTTCCCCCAAAAATTTAATCCACGAGTTATCAAACCATCTATATTAACTCCATCGACAATTGGCGCTGATTCAAATCCAATAGAAAGTCCTATTCCATACCTCCATGATGAAGAAAAACCATGAACGTCTTGCCCTCCTCCATCAATAGTGAGGTTCTTTATCGTTGGCGAGGCCCCATCGAATAAATCAACAGCTACACTATCGGCATTAACTACAAGTAAATTGGAAATAATAGGATCACTATCATAGATTGTAATGCCATACTTTGCATCATTAATAGTCAAGTTATCAATTGCAGAATTATGGCCATTACTAGTTGCATTAAATACGATGCCATGATGATTACCAGAACTAGCATCCAATATGACGGGAGAAGATATTGTACCTTGTATATTTATTCTGCCATCAACTATTATTCTTTCTTCATCTCCTAATACAATATTTGTACCTGGCTGCACGATAAGTATTTGACCAACTTCAACATTAAAACCATCTTCAAGAAAAACAGAATCAGACCATATTATCGTAGTCTTACCAGTTTGTGAAGCATTAGATGCAATAGTTCCAAAGGTGGAGCTAATTATTAGAAATACCAGAAAAATGGCACGCTTCTGAAAATGGGATAGCGGTGCGGCCATGAATTAGCGAAACATTGACACTATGTAATCTCTTACTTAGAGTGATTGTAATTGCCTCATCGATGGTAGAAGTCATAAACATATGACAAGGGCGAGTATTAGTGAAGGTATGAGTACGGCTTTTGTTTTAATCAGAGCGACACCCGGGAGTGAGCATTTGGTCTATCAAAAATTACTCGAAATTGAAGAAGTTACAGAGACGCACGTTTCTTATGGAGAATATGATTTAGTAGCTAGAATTGACTTTGAAGATGAGCGAAAAATGGCCAAAACATTGATTGGAGTTATGAGAGCCATACCAGGAGTTCAACATACTGAAACATTGATTGCAGTGGAGGCTCACTAATGGCAGTTGGTTTTGTATTGGTAACAACCAGTCCAGGAAAGGAAATAGAAGTTCGAGAAGCGGTGAGTAAATTCGAAACTGTTGTTGGGCAATGGATTGTTTTTGGGATGCATGACTTATTTGTAAAAATTGAAGCTGAAGACGAAGCTGAATTAACAAGATGCATTATCCAAGATATTAGAAATGTACCAGGTATTTCAGAAACTAGAACATTGATTGGAGCAGAGATATAAGTTATATTATTGCTGAGATTTTTCTTAATAGTTCATCTGCTGCATTGCTACATTCAGCTTTTCTAAATCTATCTAATGCTTCTCTCCAATGTGATAATTTTCTATCAGGTTCTAATACTCCTCTCCAAAACCATTTTTGTGCAGCAATTCTCCTGTAAGCCGCTATATCTTCACGTAAAAATTCCTCGGAAACTTTAGAATGTATCTCGATTAACCATTCAGGATAATTCTGTCCTGATGCCTCCAAAGTAGCATGTATTAGACTTATTTTATCAAGTAAATTGTCGCATTTATTAATTTCAATCTTGGCGGCTTCAATTGACTCTGGTGATGCTACATTACCTTCTCTTGCGAGTAATCTTGACCTCAGGTCAAGTATTCTCAATCTTGGATGATCATAACCTAGTTGTGACTCCAATAAACTTCGAGCAGATGCAGCAGAAGAAAGGTTTTGTGATTCAGATGCTATTGAAAATTTCAGAAGATTGACAGATAGCATTGCTGGATTTTTCTGATCAAGAGATAATTTAGAAATATCTAAAGATTCTATTCTCTTGTTTATTTTTGACGCCAAAGTAGATTCTAGAGGACCAGGGAGTCTGTCGTCATATAGTCTGACAAGTTGTGAGATTTCATATTTTATCTTTTCATCGTTATCAAGATTGTTAATTGCTTCCAAATCTAATTTTTCAGCAAGTTTAGAATTTCCTCTAATTCTTGCAAGGCGTGCCTTACGGAGTTTTTTCTTTGGCCCATCAGGAAGGGAATCGATATGTAAATTAGCGATATCTGTTTCTCCCCTCTCTAGTGCTATATCAGACGCTGTCTCTCTTAAACTAGTGTCATTACTAAGTTCTATGGCTTGTTCAATGATAATAGCTGCTGCTGCACTGTCTTGACTCATAATCTCTAAAATATTAGATATTAACCACTCAGAATCAATATCTTTCCCAGAATTTAGGCGAAAATGAGTCTCTATCCTCTTCGCTTTATTTCCTTGGCGTTTAGACCATTTTTTGGCCATTTCAGAATTTAATTTGTTCAGATTTTTTATAGATATATCATTCTTTCGAACGTTTCTAATCAAGTGATGAGGTTCTATTTCGCTATTCTTCCACCTCAATATTGCTGAATTGTCTAATTCATTAGCTCCTGAAGGGAAAAATAATTCATCAACATTCAAAGGAATAGGAGATATAGATAATTCATCTAAGGTTTCTAAACCTTCATGACTAAGTCTTTTTATCACTGTAGATCTTACATATTCTTGAACTGCCTGAACTTTCTCTGGAATTTCCTCTTCAGGAGACCAAAGATGTAGAGCCAATGGATGCCCCCCTAATGACTCTGCTATTTTGAATGCTGATTCCTCATCTAAATCGGAAGGAAGGATTTCTCTAGCATCATCATAATTTAATCCATCTAACCTAATACTTTCAAAATTTAATAATTCTTTGAATGGACTGGGTGCCCTTACCATAATTAAAACGGAAGATTTGGTATTAGAAATTTGAGATAATAGATTCTCAACATTGGTCAAATGACGTTGATTCAATTCTTGGATTTCATCAATGACTAATAATGTTCGAGCAGAATCTAAATTCATTGCTATGGCTTCTGGAGAGGACCATCCCGGCTGCCCTAACCACATTTCTGCTATTGATGAAACATCTGAATCGCCATTACAAGAAGCCCATCTTAAAGTCCATCCTTTCGCCATCAGAGAGTCTGCAACGCTACGTGCTAAACTAGTCTTACCTATCCCCGGAAGTCCATTAAGAACTATATTCTTTCCATTTTCTAATAATTCAGTTATTTTTTCAACTTCTATTTGCCTTCCATGAATTATTGATAGATTAGGGACTGGCCCAAAGTTACGATATTTCCTTGATTTTGGTTTTCCACTGTCAGAAAGAGCAGATAACCCTTTTTCAGTAATATGAATAACAGTTCTTTTTCTAGATTTTGTGCCTGAGACTCTTGCATTTCTGGATATGACAAAATTAGCTTTTTCTAAAGAATTCAATGGAACATGTAAAGCAGATCTTACAACTCCTAATGATTCTGCAATACCGGGAAGAGATTGTTCTCGTGGAATGTTCCATTTAGCGCCCTCATTACCTTGAAACTGGGATAAATGAGAGAGAATTCTCAGCTCTGCCCCAGATAGCATATGATATCGGACGTGTCAAGGGTTCATGGGTATTAACCTGCGGCGCATCATCTAACATGCCAGTTGAGCAGGCCAAATTGAGTCTCCCCGATAAATCGGGAGTATATCTTTTTCGTAGAAAAGATGGGCGAGTAATGTATGTAGGAAAAGCAACTAATTTGCAAACTAGAGTACGATCTTACTTCTCTTCTAATCCTGATAGGAAAATGATACCTCAGCTTGTTTCTGATGCCGACGATGTTGAATACATCGTGACTCAGTCTCCTAGTGAAGCACTCATACTTGAAAGGCAATTAATTCGTAAACACAAACCAAGATATAATTCTAGGTTAAAGGATGATAAATCATACCCATTTATTTCTTTAACAAAAGAAGAATTTCCTAGAATTCTATACACTAGATTTCCAGCTGAAGGAGACTTAAGATGGGGCCCGTTTCCTGATGCAGGTGCTGCAAAAAGAGTAATACAGCTCCTTAGAAGTCAATTTGGTATTAGAGACAAAGATTGTAGAGGCCAAGAAGGTTGTTTCTCAAAACATATTGGATTATGTAAAGGCCCTTGCGTAGATCCTGAAGGTTATCCAGAAATAGTAAAAGCAGTGACAAGTGTATTAGATGGAAATGCTGGTGTATTAATTAGATCGTTACAAAAAGAAATGGATAAAGAATCTAAAAATCTCCAATATGAAAGGGCAGCAAGGATTAGAGACATGATTAGTACTGTACAAAAAACAATTTCACAACAGATTATTCATAGTCGTTTTTATCAAGATTGTGATGCAGTTGGTTTTGCATCTAGAGAAGATAGAGGTTCGGTAACAATATTACATGCTAAAAATGGTGTAATACAAGGAAAGGCAGATTATCCGCTAATCCATAGAGGTGATATTTCAGAATCGGTTGCGTGCGTTTTGTCTGAGCATTACACAAATAGAAAGCCGCCTAAAACGCTTCTTATTCCATCACCTTTGGGGAGTTCAATGAAAAAATGGTTAGATGAAAAAAGAGGAAGGGGTAAGATTGAGATAAAAATTCCAAAAAGAGGAGAATTGGCTAAATTACGAAAAATGGCTGATCAAAATGCTGAAATAAATGTATTAAGATATCGGAAAACAAGCTCAGGAAGTTTGGAACAAAATGCAGCAAACGATTGTGCAAAATTATTGCAATTAGATTCAATGGATTATGTAGTATGCTTTGATATGGCACAAATTTTAGGAGAAGAAAGAGTTGGTGCTTCGATAGTCCTAAGTAAAGGAAGACCACATAAGAAAGAATATCGTACTTACAGAGTTAAAACTGATGCATTAGATGATTTAAGAATGATGTCTGAGGTCGTTGAAAGATGGTTAAAGAGGCAGAAAGAATGGCCAGATTTATTACTCCTTGATGGAGGGGAAACACATCTAAAAGTAATTACTAATATGCTAGAAAAATATGGATTGAATGGGCGATTTCCTGTAGCGGCATTGGCGAAAAAAGAAGAGACATTATACATGTTAGATAGAGAACCAATAATTCTCAAACGTAATGGAAGATTATTAGTACATGCTAGAGATGAAGCGCATAGATTTGTCAATAAATATCATAGAAAAAGAAGGGGTAAAAAAACACTTTTAGACCCATTGGAGGAAATTGAAGGCCTGGGTGCAAAGAAAATACAATCATTATTACGTTATTTTGGAGGAAGGAAGGGTATAGAATATGCAAGTGTGGATGAATTAGTTAAAGTCCCGGGAATTGGTAAATCTATGGCAAGAAAAATATATCAACATTTTAATGGATAATTGGTGAATAAAATGACTCCCTATGAAAGATTAGTATTATCAATTAATGATTACTTAATAACAAAAAAATACTGTTCTCGATGATATAGAGAGACTGAAGAAAGAAATACCTAAGCGTTGGGAAAAATTTGATGATGTAGTTCTTCTTCCAAGTTCATCATTTACAGATAGAGAATGGATAGTAAATTGTAATGATATATGGAGAATTATTGGTCAAACATTAGGTGTAAAAAGAGTTGGTAGAAGTGGGGAAATAATTGGGGAAAAGAGAGAGTCGACTGTAGAAATGTTACTTGGAGAAAAAGATTGGGTCGTTCGGAAGGAAAATGGGATAAAATACGGTTATCATCTAACTAAATGCATGTTTTCTTCAGGAAATATAAATGAAAGGAGGAGAATGGGAGAAGTAGTCTCAGAAGGAGAAGTGGTGATCGATTTATTCTGTGGTATTGGATATTATACTTTGCCTATATTGGTCAATAGTGATGTGAAACATGTATATTCCTGTGAATGGAATGATGATGCGATAAAGGCATTAAAATTTAATTTGAAAAATAACAATGTAGAAAGAAAATGTACTATAATCGAAGGGGACAATAGAATTACTACTAGAGAATTGAGAGATGTCGCAGATAGGGTTTTGTTAGGTCTTCTACCAACAGCTGAAAAATCATATCACATTGCACTAAATTGCCTGAAAGAAAATGGAGGAATACTACATATTCATGGATTATCTCCTTCTGATAATCATGAAGAGTTAGTCATCAAAACAAAAAAAATATTAGGAAAAATTAACAAAAATTATGAAATAAAAAATATTGATATAAATAAAATAAAATCATATGCACCTCACTGGAATCATTTAGTTTTGGATATTGAAATTATAGGAATATGACATATCACTTGATAAGGTCGCCAATACATCAATTACAATAATAAAAATCACTTCGCATACATAATGAACAAACATGTGTATGTAACTGGTGTTACTCTAATGTTTGTATGCGTGGCACTATCTGGTTGTATATTTTCCAATTCCAATGAAACAAAAAGCAATAACTCAGAAAGTGAATGGTGGAATACTACTGTACATGAAAGGCAAGATATGTACCTAAATATGTCCGGATGGAGGAGTCAATTACCTGTTGAGGGTTTATACTCATGGACAGGACCTACGGAACACTTTGTAGAAGTAGAATTACCACTTTCTGAGCAAGATGTTGGATACCCAGAACCTGCCTTAATGCATGTCTCGTTATGGATGCCAGATGTACCTAATGGAACTAAAGTACCTGTAATTGCTACTGTTCATCCTTACTATGACTTTGGAGGAGAGGGAGTAGTAGGAGAAGACTCAAATCCCAATACGATTCCTGATTTAGGAGTTGGTTTATGGGTTTTAGAAGAATTTGTTCCACATGGATATGCTCTAGCGCAAATTTCGACATTCGGGACAGGTAAATCTACACATTGCCAAGATGTTAAAGGCCTTGGGGAGCAAATTGGCATACAAGCAGCTGTTCATTGGCTTGGCGAACAAGAATGGTCGAATGGTAATGTTGGATTAATGGGAAAATCATATGCAGGGACTACAAATTGGGAAGCAGCACAAAATCCTTCTGAGCACCTAAAAACAATAGTCCCAATATCTGGTTCAATAGGAGTGCAACAAATGTTCTATCGAAATGGATCTAGTGAGGCTAGAGCATTACTATATGACGTCCTTTATGAAGGTGCAACAGCAGATGCTACAAGTGATGATATGAGATTTTGTAGTGATGATGCAATTGGTCCTCTAAGTCCTTTCACTACATGGATTGGTGCAGGTCTTGGAGGAGACGAATGGAATGATTATTGGGAAGAAAGATATCATCTACAAGATGTGCTTGATAATTATGAAGGAAGTGTGTACATAGTATGGGGCTTACAAGATTGGAATGTAGATCCTTATCATGCATTTCCAACTCATCAATTACTGAAAGATGCTGGAATTAATGTGAGAACGATTGCTGGACAATGGGGTCATAATTATCCTGATCAACCTACTGTTCATGAAGAATTAGAATCTGGATATGGAGCAGAAGCATTTCCAAGTGTATCGAGAATGGATTGGGCAGTAGAGCTTTTTCCATGGTTTGAATATTATTTAAAAGACATAGGAGAAGAACCGGAATCTTATGTTCAAGTACAAAGAAACGATGGAGAATGGCATATAGAAGAAACTTGGCCCGCTAAAGATACTAATTATATCCAGTATGCAATTGCTGATTGGGATGGAGGAATGTCTGGAACGGTCAACTCTCAACAATCAATGACCATTACTAGTTATCCCCTCACAGATGATTTACATATCTCAGGATTGCCAACCTTACATTTGGATGCTCGAACAAATACTTGTAATGGAGGTCAATTGTTTGTAACAATGTTTGATGGAACTACAGGACTAAGATTGGGGCATGCTACTATGGACGTTAGATATAGAGATGGTGGATATGAGGCGCAACCAACTTCACCTATGACGAGCTATAGAATGCTTATGGAATTCAATCCAATGGATGTAATTGTTCCCAAAGGACATACTATTCAATTAGTGATTACAGAGACTGGAGAGGATTATCTGCCATCGCCCTGTGCGGCCGTGGGAATGACTATTTTTGCAGGTTATCAGACTCTCACGCTGCCTACCGTGGACAGGCCTATTGACCATGAAAATTGGTTCAATGCCCCAAATTGGTGGGATGAATAATAATTCTAGAGTTAGGTAATGGTTTTAATTCAAAGGCGTCTTCTAAACAGATACATGGTTGATGAGTGGTTAGTGAAATCTGCTCATAAATACAATAAACAGTCTCTTGAAAATAAGGATGGTTATCCAGCATTTATTCTAATGCCAATTACTACTTTAGAAAGAATAATAAATTGGACTTTTGAGTCACTTCCAGATGAAATATTGGTAGGAATTGATCCAAATCCAGAAATTAAAAATCCTAAAGAGATAGATGATTTATACAGAGGAGTAAATTTTCAAAATAAATTATTTGCTGGTCAAGGCTACGTCCTGGGAGAGCCTCATTTAGTAAATCGTGGTGATGCATTTTCGGTTCATCATGTCCCTGAAGAGTGGAATGATGGGATATTCGGTGAAGAAAGAGGAGTTAGGGGAGGCCGTTTCACAACTTGGTTACATACGCACCCAAATGCACCTGCAATACCTAGTATGGCTGATGCAGATGCTGCTCAATGGACTGAGGGTTGTGATATGATACTAGGAGTAAAATTTTCCCCTGAAGGAATTTTTCCATGGTTTGATGACATTGAAGGCACGAGAAGAAAATTAACTCCACAGGAAATATATCAAAAAAAAGATGATTTGAAACCCTACATTGGTACTGCAATCACTGGACATAGAATACATGAATTAGAATTAATATCGTTTCATAAACGAGGATTTGGAATAAATATAATCCTCACAGATGATGAAGGAAATCATATCTAAAATGGAAAAATATTTTTGAAAGAAAATAGAAATACTTCTTTAATTAGGTGTAAAAAAGACACTAACTTTATAGAGTAAAGCATGGATGGGTACTTGAGAGATATGGAAATATTAGCTATCTTTAATTGCCCTGCTTGTGGATCGCCTCTATTGTACCAAGAGTACATTACCAGAGAGTTAAGAAGTACTACTTGTATGACTTGTAATGTTACTTCAATTACGATTAGTGAGTATTGATAACAAAATTTGATGCAAATTTCACTCTTCTTCATTAAGGTAAGTAAATAATTCAACTGGATCATATTTTTCAGATATTCTAGAAAATATGATCCATCCCAAATTCAGTAATAATGTAGCCATGGTTAAAGAGCAAAGAAGCCATATTCCTAAATTATTTGGACTGTAATACCAACCTAAATAGATTGAGAAGGATATAATCAGTATAAACCAAATCCTTGAAGCAGTACTTGGAGTTTTATTCCCAGTTTGATCTCTTCGTGGAGAGTGTAAGGAACTGTTAGGCATGGTTAAGATTAATCATATTTATTTTTTAATATATGTTCATAAATTGATATTATTCATTCTTCTGAAACTGTCACACATCTCCTGTAGAATCCTGGTTCATCAATTATATCTACAATCCATTTAGCTAAGTCGGGCCGAGAGATTGTGGTATTACTCCTAGTAATCAGCAATTCATCTCCAATTATTTTTTTCCCTCTAGATTGATTTTTTAGCATAGGAGGACGAATTATGGTCCAATCCAAATCTGTATCTTTCAACATCATATCGGCTTTTTCATGATCATTGAATGCAAATCTAAGGTTGCTCATTTTAATTAAGATTCTAAAGAATATACCTGTACGATTCTTTGAATTACCTACACCTTGTGCAGAAATCTTAATGATTCTTTTATCTTTAGATTTATCTAAATTTTTTAATAAAATTTTCATAGAATTGCTATGCAAATCTAAAGGTCCAGTTACTCTGGCGAATGGTGATTTAGAAGTTCTTGGAATTGATAATGCTAAGATTACTACATCAAACTGGTTAATTAACTCAGAAATTATACTTTCGTCGGTAACATCTCCTTGTAGTGGTAATGCTCCATTAGGAATATTTTCAAGAGATGCAGAGCGGCCAAGGCAAGTTACTTCGTACCCTTTTTGAATTGCCATTTTTGCGATTTGATTTCCTATTCTTCCATTTCCTCCGAAGACTATGATTCGCTTATTCATGGTCTTAAAGAATAGATATTTTTTATATATTATCGATTAATGAATAAAAACAAAAAGATATCATCAAATATTATTTAAAACATTTTAACAATGAATATATTACTTACTTATACTTGGTTTAGTTATGCCACACATAGAGATCGAAGGGCACAGTTTCTATTACTTCGAAAAAGAAGGAGTAGGGAGGACGGTTATGTTGCTATGTAGTACTGGATTAGATTCTAGACAATGGAGTGACCTATTACCTATGCTAGAAGGGAGGAAAGTTATATGTCCACATTATCTATGTTATTCCGGGACTGATAGTTGGAAAGGAGATGGGGAAATTAATCCTTGGCTTGACTTCTTGGCCGCTGAATCACTTTTAATGTCAGAGGATAAATCTATTGATATTATTGGACATTCATATGGTGGTTTTATCGCACTAAAACTGGCAAAAAAATATCCTGAAAAAATAAGAAAAATAGCAA
>QQRX01000013.1:0-27125 GCA_003602595.1 Candidatus Poseidoniales archaeon
GAGAATGAACGTCCAGGATGGTTTATTGATAATATTTTATTCAACAATGATGGAATTAGTTATGGGGCATGGCATCATGGTTGCTATACCCAAACGGCTAGCTCTTGTTATTACTCGTCCAATGCATATGGTTCTTTACACCGTGTGATAGATTTATCCGGTACTAATTCTACATCTAAAATTGAAATTGATATGGAGTGGGACTTAGAAGGTTCTTCAGTTGACAATGCTTGTGTGGAAGTATCCTTAAATCAAAATACATGGTATGATATTTCTTCAACTGGGACAACTTCGACCTCTAATGATTGTGCAGATAGAGATGGTGCAATACCGGGAACTGGATACACAGCAGCAAATGGTCAAACTTATGGCGATCAGAGTGGAAGAACAAGAACAGTAGAACTCACAATTCCCAACTCCTTTTTAGACGAGTCAACAGTTTATTTTAGAATAATTGTAGATACAGATTATTACAATAATTGGGGGGGCAGTTTAGATGCACGAGAAGGCCTCACAGTAGACGAAATCAGAGTTGTTGATTATAGCAATTCCATTCTTTTTATTGATGATTTGGATTCTTTATCCTCAATGGCCCATAATTCCATAGGTGCGACAGCTGATGATTGGCAGCACTTAGTTTTACTCAGAGGATCTCAAACAGTTAGGATGGGCTTTGAAGACTCAACTGCGAGTTCACCATCAATTACTGATGCATCTGGCTGGTCAAGGACTAATTCAATGAGCTCTGGCTCATGTTCTGGCGATACATGCAAATGGACTTTAAACAAAATTAACTC
Organism: Candidatus Poseidoniales archaeon; assembly: GCA_003602595.1. Classification (GTDB taxonomy): domain Archaea; phylum Thermoplasmatota; class Poseidoniia; order Poseidoniales; family Thalassarchaeaceae; genus MGIIb-O3. The sequence goes on from QQRX01000013.1 coordinate 798, forward strand.
TAATTCTGGCCCAACTGGAACAGCTTCATTCCCTTATGCATACGGAATAGCATTTTCAGGTTCATATTCATCATATATACAAGAAGCAAGATTATTTTCTCCTTCTTATGATATTCCTGCAAATGGTAATGCATTTCTCACTTTCGATCATTGGACAGATATGGAACCAAACTGGGATGGAGGGGCAGTTTTCATTAAAGTAAACAACGGTTCATGGCAGCATTTTGACCCTGGAAACTGGTATGATAGTCAAGTAAGTTATAATTACAATAATTTATATGGATATGATACTTTTTCCTCTCAATCTTCGGCTAATGGTGGTATGAAAAGTATGCAAGCAAGTTTACTAAATTATCAAGGAGATACTGTACGATTCAAATTCTCAATGGGTTCCGATGGATATGATAATCGAGGAGGTTGGTTTATTGATAATGCAGGCGTTAAGGTAGCTAACTATGGAAACCCCGGCGATTGGGTCAGCCCTTCATTTTCGATAGGTGATTTTGATGACTTCAATCTTGGAATAATAGATGTGGATGCTATAATACCTGAAAATACTTCGATTAGAGCTTCATTAATTGATGCTTCTACTAATTTATTACTACCTGGTTATTCAGATGTTTCTTTACCATTGTCTCTTGCAGGTATAGATGCTGCAAACTATCCTCAAATTAAATTGAAACTACATCTTACTACTTCAGATCCTGAAGCAACTCCTGCAATCAGTAAGATCAGTATCGGAGGTAAAAGATTCTTGAATGCAGATTCAGGAAATAATGGATGGACTTACAGTACAGGAGTGGAAGTTGTTAATGATTTATTGAATGCTACGCTTATTCAAGGAACTTTAATTTCTGATTTCACTCATTCATCTAGACCTATTAAAGCCTTAAATGTAGGAGGAAATATTTCCAATGGCGTAACTGTAACTGCTTTAAATAAAAATGGAGCATCACTGGGTTCGGCTACCAAAGGAGGTAGTGTAGTTTTTTCTAGTATACAAACTGGATTTGGATTATCTGTTATTCTTCCAACAAATGCATGGATAGACAGACTTGTGGTTACAGCTGTTTTTGCAGAGCCCGCAAGTAATCCAGTTATTGACATACTAGATGATGGAATAACAGATTGGGCGTTCCCTAGAGGAGATTCTTACGGCCATTATGGTTGGCAATCAACTCTTGCAGGATCGGACTCTTCAGAAAGTCCAGTAATTAGTAAATCAATTGCTCTTGATGGCTCAAACCCAGAGCAACTTTCAATATATATTCCTGCTGAAGCATCAGTCACTTCTGGGATTATTTCTATTTCTCCAGATAATGATGGATTTGAATCTCCAGTTACTCTTACTGTGGCTGGTTCTTCACAAATAGGTCCTTCAGGAGACAATATATTTTACAATACTCTTAGTTCTTCACAAATTTCAGGTATTTCACTTATTAGCGGTACTCATACTGATTCAGATACTGGTAGGTTATGGCGTGATGTTCCAATTGAATTAGATTCAAATACAGCTCAAACAATAACCATATCTAGAATTGGAATAAATTATTTCTTATTTGAGAATATTTCAGGTTTAGAGGATTCACTTTCTGAATATCATGAGTCAACTATGAATTCATTCCCAGACTATGAAGAAGTAGAAATCCCAGTAACTTTTTCTGCAGACATAGGATCAATTTCAATAGATGGAGATATAATCTATGATTTCTTGATTCAAAACAGAGATTTTTCCGTACCAAATACCTTCTATCCTACTGGAGATCCGGTTCAAATATCTACATCACACCACCACCTCTATGATAACGCAGAATTGTCAGAAATAACTCTTACAGGATCTGCATCAGACGGTAATGTAATTATTTTCAAAGTAGAAAATAGTCCTGATGGATTATGGGGTTCTGGAGCAAATCCAGTCTCCTTTTCTCAAATTTCAGGTTCTGATAAAGCACCATTGGATATTTCTTCAAGTTATATCGATTTAGTAACTAATAATGATGGCGGAATCGATATTGTTGTAAATTGGATATTTGATATCTCTTGGTATTGGGATGATGTTGAAGAAATATATTGGGTCTCTCGAGCTAATGATGATAATGGCAATACTATCTGGCCAGCAGAACAATTCAGTGGCAGATCTGGCGCACAAGCGGTAGAGAATGATTTACAAATAGACTACTTCGAAGTATATGATTCCAATGGAAGACTTATATCAAATATTTATGATAATTTATTTTATCCTTTCCCCATTTTAGAGGGTAGCGAGTTAAATATTAATGGTAAAATTAGATTCCAAGATTCTTCAAGCCATAGGCCATTAAGTAGCGACTTTACTGTGGGATTGAATATATCAGGGAATATTTATTCTCTAAATTCTGATTCTGATGGGATATTTTCTGGGACTATTAATTCACCTACTGGTCAGGATGAAATTACTTTGTCTCCAGTTATTATTTCTATAGGGCCACCTACCGGTTCTTTTGGCGCTAATGATGTAACAGGCCAACCTCCTCTGGTGGATATTGTTATTGATAAAAATCCTCCAATAGCCGGTCCAATACAAATTAATACTCCTATTGGATTACAATTAGCCGATGGTATGGTTTCTGACCCAACAACTCCATTTAGGCCATATATTACAGTTAGTGAGAGCGAGGCCAGAGGGGATTATGTAACTCTAAAATATTGGCGTACTGGGGTCGATGATATCAATGGAGATGGGGTAGCATCCGAAAATGAATATCAATCACAATTACAATCTTTGACTCCAGGGCTAACTGGAGAGCAACAGGTACAATTTTCTGCAATTGATGTCTCAAGTTTAGATAATGAACCAATTTTACTTTATGTTGAAGGAAGTGATTGGGCCGGCCTTAGTTATTCTGATGGTGGAACTGGCGGAGGTCCGGGTGCGGAGAACTCTTGGGCACGTGTAATCATAGCTGTAGATGAACCAACACAATTCGCTGGAGACAGCATAGGAATTGGAGGGGGGCAAAGTTCTGCTTTTGATTTGGATAGGAGAACAAGTGATAATGTTGATTACTATCTTTTACCTGATGTATTGCACACTTTCAGTTTACAAATAGATGATCCAAATGGAATAAACACTTTAGACAATATTTCTATAATGTTGTGCGGGTATGGAACTAATCTAGGATTGTTCACATATGCGCCATACTCAGGTGCATTATGGTCTCCTGAAGGTAGTATGGTAACTCCAATCAGTTATCAAACAGAAGTAATAACAAATTCTGTTTCCAAGATTTATCTAAGTTTTAAATTATCATGGGATTTTCCATGGGATGACGATAGTGTTGCTTGCAAACCTAGAGTAACTGTTGATGATAATCTAATAACAGTAGCAGAATCCGATGTTTTAAGTGCGTTATCTTGGAAACTAGATAATAAAATTTCTGCAATACCAGAGGGAGTTTATGATCTCACTCTTCCAATCATGGAGTCTATTAACAATGAATTATACTTAAAGCAAAATGATGAATTTTCAATCACAGGAGCAATTTATTATGCAGGATCTGGTGAAAGATTATTGTCAATACCTGATGAATTAGGGACTCAAATAAAGTTAATTTATGGGTCTCAAGAACTTATATCTAACACAATAGTTGAATCTGATGGATCATTTAATACTTCATTGGCTTTGCCACCTCGGGCTCCTTCTAACCCAATAATGCCAATATCAACAGAAGTTACTAATCTTCCAGGACAGGCTTTTTCTTTGGAAAATTCAGATGCATCAGTAACTGTGGATAGTGACTCTCCAACGGCTAGATTCAATCAAGAAATATATCCTGATTCTTCTTTAACCTCATTAGGAACCGATTCTCTTAATAATGTATTAGTGACTATTTCCATTGTTGATGAATTTGGAATGCAAGAAGGTCCTTTGATGATTTCATGGGAATATATTAGAGCAGGAGGGCCGATAGTCGGAACTCAAACTTCTGGAGAATTAACTTTAATTTCATTCTCTGATGGTGTCAGCATTTATCAAAGTAGAATAGATTTTACCCCAATGATAGATTTAACCTTTCAACCAGGAGACCAGATATCTGTATGGATTAATTCCAAAGATAAGGCTGGAAATCCAATTATAGGTTTAGGGAGCGAAGATACTCCAAGAATGCCAACTTTGAGAATAATGGAATTTTTAGGGCAATATACCAGAGAAATTACCACTCCAACCAAGATTCCAGCAGTAGGTGATGTTTTGACTATTGTAACTTATTGGGAAAATCCTGGGAAACTAGATGGAACTCTTTCCCTAGGATTGTGGGAAAAGCTACCTGATGGATCTTGGAAACCATCTCTAACTACTCAAAAATTTGGCGATCAAGAAGTGTTTTTAGAATCTGGTAGTACTAGTGTCTTATCTTCATTCGAGTATGAAACTTGGCAAGAAGGGTCTCCATATTTGGTTATAGTTGTTGATGGAGATTTTGACAATGTTAATGGTATGCAGCAAGAAATTATTGGAATAAATGTCGGTAATCTCCCTCCAGTTGATTCTGGTAACTCGACTATTTGGCTAATTGGAGCATCTTTAGTGATATTTTCGTCTATTGGTGCTTTAGTTTTCTTTATGAGGGGAAGGGGAGAGGATTATTATGATGATGATGATGATTATTACGATGAGGACTAATTGATCTTCGATTTTTAATTTAACCTCCATTATCCATATTTATGTTCATACTTAACCTCTATAATTTATAGACTAATAGATGATGACATANTATAGAAAGATGTATCTTTCTAGATGGGATTTGTATGCAAGTAGATGATGACGAAGTAAAGAATGTTGATGATTTAAGAAGTGAATTGGAAGATCTAAAATCTTTGGTTAATACTCTTTTGACTATTATAATGGAAGAAGCCGATGGCGTCCAGAGTGGTGCAGCCCCTGCTCTTGGTGAACAACCTAGACGTGGATATTGCATGTAGTCAGTACTGGACTGGAACTGGATCAATACTCCTCCACAAATACCATGTAGCAATAGTTCTCCAAGGTATCCATTTTTTCACTATCTTTTCAATCTCTTGTTTATCCATTTTCTGACCTTTATTGTAAATTTTTTCCAACGCTCTTATGGCTCCAATATCCCCCATCGGGAAAATATCTGGCCTCATTAAGGTGAAAATTAGTATCATTTCTGCGGTCCATCTTCCAATGCCTCTTATCTCTACTAACCTTTCTATAACGGCTTCATCAGATAATTCATGCCAATTTATTTTATCATAGCCATTGAGCCATTTCTCAGACACTGCTTTCATGTACTCTACTTTTCTTTTTGAAAGACCGCATTCACGCATTATACTTTCATCCATTGAAAATATTACTCTAGGTTGTATCTCTTTAGCCTCTTTTACTATTTTGTCCCATATAGTGTCTGCGGCTTTGACTGATATTTGTTGACCAACTATTGAACGAATAAGGGTAAAAAACATATTTTCTCTTGTAGTAAGAGAGGGAAATTCATACATATTGATAATTTTTTCGATATTCTTATCTTTCTGTTTTAATTCCTTTTTACCTCTTTCCCAATAATCTGGACCTAATCCTTGCAATTAATCACCCCTTAATTACAGCCAACGGTCTTAATCTTGCCACTGGTCTTGCTAATTCGGCTTTTTCCGTTAATCCAATTACTTCATCTACATTTTTATATGCATCTGGGGCTTCTTCAGAAAGGATATTTGATGTTTTGGCATGTACATATATTCCTTTTTCTTCTAATTCCTTTTTTAGTTGTATTGAGTCAATACTGTTCCTCGCCGCGGTTCTTGAAAGCCTTCTTCCCGCTCCATGACAAGAAGATGAAAATGCATCATTAGAACCCTCCTTAGGTCCTGCAAGAACCCATGAGGCAGTACCCATGTCTCCAGGAACAAGCACAGGTTGACCAATTCCTCTGAATCGATCTGCCAACTCAATATGGTCGCCACTTAATGCTCTAGTTGCTCCTTTTCTATGTACACAACATTTACAATTTTTCCCATGGACATGATGTTCTTCAATTTTTGCAATATTATGGCTAACATCGTAAATAACATCTAAATTGCTATCTGAACCTAATATTTCTCTAAGTACTTCCCTCAACCTCTGAGTTAGTGTAGATCTATTTGCAAAGGCATAATTGCCAGCAGCATTCATTGAATCTATGTATTCTTGTCCTTCTTTACTATGTATTGGTGCGGATGCTAATTGTCTATCGTTTACTTCTATGTCCCACTTAGGAGAATACCAGACATCGTCTTTCCTTTTGTATTTCGATTCTATTGTTTTGACATGTTCGGAACATACTTGATGTCCTAGCCCCCTCGATCCTGTATGGATCATTACAGTTATTTGCCCTTTAGTTAATCCAAATGCCTTTGCTGCTTCTTTGTCGACTATCTTGTCAACAAACTGTAATTCAAGAAAATGATTTCCTGATCCTAGAGTTCCCAATGCACTCTTTCCTCTCTTCATTGCTCGTTCACTTAAGTCATTTTCCTGACTATCTAAAAACCCGTTAGATTCAATACTATCTAAATCTCTATTTTCTCCCCATCCATACTCTACGGCTGCTTTGGCTCCTCCTGAGAGTACAGACATAAGCTGTGTCTGACTCAAATTCACACCACCCTTTCTAGTAGCTCCTGCCGGTATTCTATTGGCTAATTCAGAAGCAATTTTTTTGACATCAATATCACTTACCTTGATATCCATCGCACATAATCTCACTCCGCAGTTTATGTCAAAACCAACTCCTCCAGGGGATATTGAGCCTCCTTGTTCTCCCACTTCGATATCTGTTGCCACTACTCCTCCAATCGGAAAACCATATCCAAAATGCCAATCTGCCATTGCCCAAGCATCACCAACTATGCCAAATAGAGAAGCAGTATTGATTATTTGATTTGGCGAACGGTCATCTGAGTGTTCTTGTATGTGCTTTTTATTTGCTACCATAAAAGCATCAGTGAGCATTCTTCCATGTTTCCTAATGCGCATTCTTCCCGGCCCAGCAGACTCAAGATGTTCTCTCCACTCTGCACTCATAGACATACGTAATATCGTCTCCCTTTCAAATACTCGGGGCGTTATGGGACATTGCCTTCAAGACTAATCATTAAATGCGAGTGTCAATAGAGAGACGTGGTAGGATGAGTTTTGGAGAAATTCACATTCCATTTTGGGCAGATTCTGGCCATCATCGTAAACAATGTATTGTCACAAATCTTAATTTTTGGACAAGAGATGATGAAAGAACTACATGTGGCGATTCAACTGAAGATCCCTATACTTTTATCGGTAATCCATTAATTCAAGGATTCCCCATGAAGGGTAAAGAGCTGAAAGATAAAATGAGAGCAACATTTCTTGATTTTTTTAATAAACGCGGTCACAGGATTATTTCTCCTTATCCAGTAATTGCTAGATGGAGAGATGACATACATCTAACAATAGCCAGTATAGCTGATTTTCAACCGCATGTCACTAGTGGCAGAGTTCCTCCTCCAGCAAACCCTTTGGTAATTAGTCAGACATGTATAAGATTGACTGATGTTGCTGCAGTTGGTCGCTCAGGACGTCATCTTTCTACATTTGAGATGATGGCACATCATGCATTCAATACACCTAAAGAAGGTAATGTAGTATATTGGATAGATCAATGTGTACGCTATTGTGATGAAATGTTGATTGAGGTCTTTGGAATATCTCCTAAAGCCATAACTTATGTTGAAAATCCTTGGTCTGGAGGAGGTAACGCAGGACCAGCTTTGGAAGTTATTGTCGGTGGTTTGGAATTAGCAACCTTAGTATTTATGAATCTAGAAGAACATGAAGATGGAGATGTCATAATTAAGGATTTAAAGTATAAGGAAATGGATTTACAAATTATTGATACAGGATACGGCTTGGAAAGATTTTGTTGGGCTGCTGCAGGTACTCCAAATATATATGAAGCAATATATCCTGAAATTGTAAATTGGCTAAAGGAAATTTTCGGTTATGATGAATTAATACAATCTCTAAAAATAGATGTCGACATAAATCTACTCTTGGCAGAAATCTCTAGATTATCGGGAATTCTCAATATCGACGTCGGAACAGATGTTGAATATCTATATGATACGCTAATTTCTAGAATTCATGAATCCGGTTATAAAATCTCAATCGATGAATTAAAGAAAATAACCGAACCCCTTTCATCAATCTATGCAATACCTGACCACATGCATGCTATTTGCAATATGCTGGGAGATGGTTTGATACCAAGTAATTCTAAAGCGGGATATTTAGTAAGAATGCTTACAAGGCGAGTTTGTAGGATGAAAGATAATCTTGGCATTTCTATAAGTTTATCAAATTTAGCAGAGAAGCATCTTGATTATTATTTAGATGAAGAATCATTTGTTCAAAGTAAAGAAGGAATAATGGAAATTCTAAATTTAGAAGAGGAAAAATACTATGAAATGATCAGGAAAGGTAAAGCGGCAGTAAATACTGCATTACAAGGATTGGATAAACTTGAATCACAAGTCCCTGATGAGATATTGTATCGACTTTCAGAAGAAAGAGGTATAAATCCGGAAATGGCCATTTCTATTGGTAATGATTTAGGTTGGAAAGAAATTTCTGTTCGTGTTGGTTTTGCAGCAGATATGGCTGCTAGAAATGCCTTGATTACAAAAGAAACATCTAAAAATAAAAATAAAGAAAAACAAGTCAAGAAATTTTTGGTAGCGCCAACATCACTTGATTATTACGAAGACACTAAATCCACCAAATTTAATGCAGAAATTATTACTGTCATGCAATTATCCAAAATAGATGCCAATTCATTCATATTTTCAAATGAAGTAGAAGAGATCCCAAAATACATTATAATATTAGATAGAACGTTATTTTATCCCGAAGGAGGAGGGCAACTTGGTGATCAAGGAGTTTTGAAACAAGGTAATTCTGAAGTAAAAGTACTTGATACAAAAATATCTGGAGATGTTGTTCTTCATTTTACTAATTCATCTTTGGAAATTGGAAAAGTAACCGGTCGAGTTGATTGGGAAAGACGTAAGCAATTAATGGACCATCATACTGCTGTTCATGTGGTAGGAGGGGCCACTAGAGAACTATTAGGGCCTCATATTTGGCAAGCAGGTTCGAATAAAGGTGCTCTTTATGCCAGAATAGATGTAACACATCATTCTAGAATAAATCGGGATTTATTAAATGACATAGAAGATAGAGCGAATGAAATAATATCTAGTAATCTTTTAATTGAAAAATTAGTTTTAACCCGAGAAGAAGCAGACTCTAAATTCAGTTTTGATATTTATCAAGGAGGGCCTCCAAAGCATGATATAATAAGAATAATAAAAATTGGAAATTTTGATATTCAGGCCTGTGGGGGTACTCACCATGATAATTTAGGTGAAATTGGTGAAGTTAGGATAGTCCGGACCAGTCAAGTACAAGACGGGGTAGAGCGTCTGCAAATCGTGGCAGGAGAGACGGCGCGCGAATATGCACGGATGCAGGAACAAATTTTGAATGAAACTTCAGAACTACTAGGGGTCAGTCATCAAGAACTTCCGAAAACCGTTTCCCGCTTTTTTGAAGAATGGAAAATGCAGAAAAAGCGTATTGAAGATCTTGAAGGGGAAATCATTCGTTTACGGACAAATGGTAGTAGTAATGAAGCAATTATTTTGGATGGAGTTAGGTATGTAATTATGGAAGTAACCGGAGACTCAAAGCAAATGATGTCAATGCTTGGTGAATTAACTAGGAATCCTGAAGAACCAACTCTCGCAATTATGGGTAGCAGGGATGCAGGAGGAAAATTAATTGTCGCAACGACTGAAAATTCTTTAGCCTCTGAGAGACACAATGCTATCAAAATACTTAATTCAATATCTAAATTTATCAAAGGAGGAGGAGGAGGGACATCTTCTTTCGCCCAAGGAGGAGGGTCAAATCCGGATGGAATTAAGGATGCTTTGGATCAAGCTAGAAAGATTTTGGGATTGCAATAGGTTCGAAATATACTTAATATCTGTTCTATACAATGTTTTTTTCCGCTGACTTGATGTTGTGATTGTATTACGCACCCCCATGACCGAACCAGTTGCAGTCTCTCCTCGGGCCTATAATATCGAATATGCAATTCGTGATGTAGTTGTTCCAGCGATCAAGCTAGAGTCTCAGGGAAAAGAGATAATCAGGTTAAACATTGGAGATCCTCTAGCATATGAGGGTTTATCGACGCCCATTCACATGATTGAAGCATTCAAAAATGCATTAGATAGACAAGACAACGGATATGGTCCTTCTTATGGTCTGCCGAGTTTAAGGTCAGCAATAGCTAATTCAGAATCAAACAAGGGTTGGCATTGTTCTTCTGACGATGTTTATGTTACACATGGAGTCACGGAAGCACTGCAAATAATATTTGCAGCCTTCCTTCAAAAAGACGATATTGTCTTAGCACCGGGCCCTCACTACCCTCCCTATCTAGCATATCCTCAGATGTACGGTGGCAAAACTGTAGAGTATAGGTTGAATTCTACAGATGGTTGGAAAATAGATTTAGAAGATATAAAGAAAAAAATGAATGATAAAGTCAGGTTATTAGTCTTAATAAATCCAAATAATCCAACAGGTAATGTAGCAACAAGAGAAGAAATCGATTCATTAATAGAAATCGCTGATGAATGGCCTTATTGTACAATTATTGCCGATGAGATATATGACGGTCTGGATTTTTCAGGTAAATTATGTTCAGTTGCATCTAGATCAGAGAAAACTCCTGTAATAGTATTAAATGGAGTTTCCAAAGTATACTTCGCTCCGGGTTGGAGAGTTGGATATATGGCTTTACATGACCCTTGTAAAAAGCTTGAATTAGTCAGAGATGGGATGGAAAAACTACTCCGTAGTCGACTTTGTGCATCCACTCCAGCCCAATATGGATTCTTGGCAGGATTAACAGGCGACTCAAAATGGTTAGAAAGCCATAGAAGAATAGTAAAAGAGAGATTGGACTATTGTATAAGAAGAATTTCTGAAATTGATGGTTTAGAGTGTGAAGCCCCCGGGGCTGCATTTTATCTATTTGTAAAGATTACAAAACCTCAACTTTCTTTGGATGACAAGCAGTTCGTTTTAGATTTGTTGCATGAGAAACACGTTCTTGTAGTTCATGGTTCTGGATTTTCTTCTGAATTCGGACAGGGCCATTTTAGAATGGTTTGTCTTCCGTCAATAGAAATTTTATGTGAGGCTTTTGATAGAATTTCAGATTTTCTTATGTGATTATGATGTCTTGGTTTTCGATGATATTTAAAAAAAATAAAAGTAATTCAGCGAGAGACTTTAATCCATCAAATCGTTGGATTCATTATTCTAATGGAGCTATTTTAGATAAAGAAGATGAAAGTCAGATGGTTTGGATAGTTGATTCTGATTGGTTTGAAAAATGGTTCTTCGGTATCGAAGAAAGATTGGGAGTAATTTTAGGTAAAATGTTAATACAAGCATCTTCGGAATCTACTGAATATTCACTAACTAAAAACAAAATTTCCACTCCAAAAAATAAAGATATTGAGGGTTGGAAAAAATTAATCGAGGACTGGATGTATCAAAATCTTGGCTCATTCTCTCTATATTCGCAAAATTCTAATCAAATTAATTTAATGATAAATAATTATGCTAATTTATACATATGCATTGGTTCACTTTCTTCTGCATTAGAATATCTCAATGGCATTCGCTATAAATTCCATTGGAGCGATTCGGAAAAAAATATAATCCTCAGTCTTGAGCCCTCAATTGATATTTTCCCTCTTCCTAATTCACTAAATATTGCCAATTATGATTTTTCACAAATAAAAAAAATTTCTAATTCAGAGTTATGGGAGATGCTTTCAATAAATGAAGATGGACTATGGTTCATCCGAAACTCTCGTCCATTGGTCATTTCAAATGATTTATTCAATAGATTTGAAGAAAAAAGCCTTCCTTTTCTAAAAAATGTACATTTTGAGAGAATATCCGATTATGATTGGGGAGATCTAAATACGCATAGATCGAATTGGTGGACTGCATCGGCTGATTCTGCAAGGAATCAATTTATAGCTTCATCTCATCATATTATGATTAGAGATGATGATGATTGGAAAGGGGTTGGTAATAAACATCTTAAAATGTATGGTTTAGGGGGAATTATTGATGCAGAATCACTAGATAATTCTGAAGAAATACTTTTTACACTNGAATCTTTTTTTCATCCTTCTATAATCTGTGGTATTCTTCTTGCATGCTGGGAGAGGGCATATGGTAAGAAAGGTAAATTATTTTTAACTTCAGAGCAGGAAGTTTTTTTCGTAAAAATTTCTTCTGCTCACGTCTCTCAACCCCTTAATACTAATCGTATGTTGTGAAACATTATATCCGAACCCAAATTCAATGACACGTCCTCAAGTAGGCGGCGGGTGTTTGTGTGGCTCTAAATCATAATCAATATGCGGTGGCGGCTATTGCTGCAACTCTATGTTTAGCAGGGATTTACACCGTAATTGGAGCCGCTATGTCAAGCACAGACACTGGAGGTTTCGATTCCGCAGTAGATGATATTTTCATCACTCCAGAAGAAGCTCCAAAGGAATGTCCCGAAGATGTAGCCACAGTTGGTTGTGATTGGGATGGCGATGGGATTCCAGATAGAATGGAACAAACTCTCTATGGAACTAATTGGCAGAAAGCGGATACAGATGGAGATGGTCTTGAAGATGGTTGGGAAATTGAAAACGGATTAGATCCTCTTGATACCGGAGAACCCTGTATCTCATTCGATGATGCTGATCAAGGAGATTGTAAAGACATCCCAATTAATTCTGTTGATACCGAACAAGAAACTGGTGAGCAAAATGAAACATTCCCCAACCCTGATAATGGGCCATTAGGAGATCCAGACAGAGATGGATTGACTAATCTCGAAGAATCAGAACTAGGAACAAATCCCAATCTAAAAGATAGTGATGGAGATGGACTAAATGATAGATGGGAATCTCAATATACATATGAGATTATTACATCACAAGGGCCAATAACACTTCTTGACCCTCTAGATGGAAATTGGAATTGCCCCCTTCTTTCTGCAACTGTACGTGCTGAAATTGAATTAGATATCGGTACTTCTCAATGGGAAGAAATGGGGAATCAATTTGGACATTCATGTGACGCTGTACTCGATTTAGAACAACCCGAACCGGATAGTTTAAGGAATTATGTCGAAGAAAGATATGATACAAACCCATTGGCCGAAGATAGTGATAATGATCTAATAGACGATAGATATGAAATCGCTTTCGGCTTTATTGAATTAGATGTCTACTGTGGAGTTCCGGTTTTTGGTGCTCTCTCTATCGAAGCACCCTACACTGATAAAATGACAGCACCAGGGGATTTGACATGGTTTGAACAAGACATGGATGGAGATGGTAGACTAAACGGCCCAGGGGATTGGGATACTGATGGAGATGGTATGCCTGATGGTTTTGAATACTGTTACAATAATCTACTGAACCCTTCAAATTCCACTGATGCTTATGGAGATAATGATGATGATGGCCTAAATAATGTAGAAGAATTCGAAGTTTCTTATATTTGGGGGGAATCTAATTTCACCAGTCCCTTAGACTCAGATACAGACAATGATGGCATGCCAGATGGTTGGGAATATCTTAGTGGAATACATCCTGCCGATGGAAGTAATGCAGATGATGATCCTGACTACGATGGTTATGATATCGATGGAGATGGTGGGGTTAGATATTCAGATATGCTTGGCGTGAGTACTGTTCAGTCAATACTAGTTGAAAAGGGAGACTATGTAGTAGAAAATCAAGCGATTTTATGGGTTCAAACAGTTCAAGATGGAAACTACGTTAATATACCAATAAAAACACAAACAGCTGGTTGGGTTTATCACATAAATATTGAAATCAATGAAGAAGTAAAGAGCAGATTGCAAGACTTGGTAGTCGTTTTAGAAGAAAATGAAAGATTTACTAACTTCAATGAATACAATGCAAGAGACAGAGATTTGGATGGAATTGTTGACGGGAGATCTACCGATCCATTGAACGATGATACTGATAGTGATGGTTTAATAGATGGAATTGAAGTTATGGGATGGATGATTAGGATTGTTGATGATGGCGTAAGAGATGTCATTGTTCGAAGCGATCCAGGTTCTTATGATAGTGATAGTGATGGTCTCAGTGATTCTGTGGAATATTATGAAACATTCACAAATGCAACAGATAGAGATACAGATGGAGATGGTTTAGAAGATTACAGGGAAGCAATTACTGGACATTACATAGAGATTAACGGTTCAACCGTTCATTATTTTACCAATGCCTCCGCTTTCGATACTGATAATGATGGCCTTGAAGATGGCGAAGAAGTAATTGATGGGATGGATACTTATGTTACTCATGCAAATAATGCCGACACGGATGATGATGGCCTTAATGATGGGGGAGAGGTTCTTTACATACCTCGGCCATGGCAAAGTCCTACCAGTCCATTGAATAATGATACAGATGGAGATGGTCAACCTGATGGATGGGAAATGCAAATCTTTTCCGTTCAACAGAATACCAATAGCCATAGTCTGTGGATATCAACAACTACTTGGTTACCTCCTAACTGTGATTCTATCTTAGAATGTGGATTAGGTCCTGGGGGTTGGGTTTGGTCAAATTTCAATACTGGATTTTCAACTTCCGGAGATAGAGATGGTGATGGAGTAATGGATCCGAAATATTTCCTTCATGAAATGAATCTCACTGATTTCACAGTACCTGAACAAGGTAGATGGGCTCTCAATCCATCTAGTGTTTTACCAGATTCAATCTATGATATTGATAATGATACTTTGCAAAACTCATTGGAGGCACCTGATAGATGGAATACAAATCCAGTAGACCATGACAGTGATGGAGATTTATTACCAGATGGATGGGAAGTATCAAACACCGAACAGGCATTAACTTTAGGCTTGGTTGACAATAATACCTTGAGTGCATTAGGATCTCGTGGCCCCATGGATCCTAGGATGCCGGATTCCGATTTAGATGGTATTGATGATGGACAAGAAGATTTTGATGGAGATGGTTTGAATGTAACATATCTGAAAAACCGATACTGTCCAGGGTGGGAAGATCCTCAGAATTCAGAATGCCACATAGATCCATTTGGAAGTGGCGCTAGGTTTTACAATGATTTAGCAAACTTCACCAATTATGAAGAATATCAAAACGGTACTAATCCTATTTTGACAGATTCAGATTTATGTGCAGACGGTTCTTGGTGTCCAGATGGTTGGTCTGATGGGTCAGAAGTTTATCATCAAGATCAAGACGGAGATGGAATGTGGGCTGGATGGGAATATTTCTTTGATTTTGATCCTTATGATGCATCTGATGCAGCAATAGATTCCGATGGAGATGGCTACATAAACAAATGTGAAAATAAATGGAATACTAATCCAAAAGATCCACTAAGTTTCCCTTCCCAAGGTGAACTTTGTGATAATTATGGTTAATAGTGATAATCTTATTTTTATGGGTAGTTGATATATTTATGTCATGGTGGATACTTCCAACCACTGCTGATATAGGAATTAGGGCATTTTCAACATCTCCTTCCGATCTATTAAGAGAAGTTACCTTTGGATTACAATCAATACAATTATCAGAAGGAGATAATGGCCACATAAGCAATATCAATTGCCATTCTGGCCAATGGTCAGTACCACTTTTTGAATCTGATTTAGAGAGGGGTTTAGTATTGTGGCTTGAAGAAGTACTTTTTCATGGTTCAATTGAGGATAAATGGTTGATGGATGCGTCCTTTAAAATTTCCAATAATTCAATAGATGCCCAGGTATCTTGGATAGACTCTAAATTAATTACAAGAGAAATAGAAATTAAGGCTGTAACTATGCATGAACTGATTTTTAAGGAAATATCTGATAATGAGATAGTCGAGGGGATAGATGGAGTTATTCCTACTTTCGAAGGGCCTGGATGGGTGGCGCAAGTGGTTCTCGATGTGTGAAAATTAAGCCTCTATTCTTAGTATGCTATTGCAGTTAGTACATGGTATTCTCAATGGCCTTACATTGGATTGAACTTGATTAGATTTTCCACAAGAAGGACATTTTACATGCGGCCCTCCTATTTTCTTACTTATTTTTTCTATTGTTCCTGAAGTTGGAGAGACCAATGATATAGGGAAGACTAACAATATACTGGTTGCAACAATTCCTAAAACAATTTGCATAGGCAGGCCCATCCAATATATTGTGAAGGCTAAAGAACCTAGTACCAGAATTGTAACCATTGTTGGTACTCTAGCTCTTTTTTTGGTAAGTGCCATGCCAATCATAAGTGAAATTGAGAGTGCTAATACAGACATCATAGCAGAAACCAATGGGCTAAAAAAGAAAGTATCAGGAGGCGTAAATTCTATTCTAAATTCTTCCTCAGAATCTATATCTGAGTTTTCTACAGAAATAACTTCCATAATTATCCATCTTCTTAATTCATAGTCCATTTCATCTGCATATATTTCTCCTAGACCTGTCAACATATTTGTTTTCATATTCAAATCTAAGGAAATATCATTCCAGTATTTTTCTGAAGATGGTCTGACAAAACTTTCTATTAGCAGTTGTCTTTGTCCATCTTGAACTTTATATGAGGATTCAATCGTGATAATTATTTCTTCTGAACTAAAAGCTCTTGTTTTTCCTAAATTAATATCTATTTTTATTGGTCCTAACTCTTGCGGGTCTATGCCAATTATTGATTCTAATTCTAGGTACAGGCCATTTGCAAAGAAAGACTTCAAATCAGATTTTGATCCAATCAAATAATTTTGTAATGCTAATATTTCTGAATCATCCACTTTTCCATTATGTTTCTCCGATGTTTTAATTGAATCTGAATATTGATTCAAGTTTTTCCACACACTATTAGAATCTAAAGTATTATTCCCAATATTATCTAATCCCCATCTTATCCATTGTGACATTGAACCATCAAACTCTATTGAAAGTTGACGTTCTACTAAATTACCTTTAAATGTTGCATCAGTATTAATTTTTAAGGCTGAACCTCCGCTCCTCAAAGGCTCATTTTCTGGATACCAATCGTTCGGGCCATCATCATCTCCTATAGTAATTTCATGAGTTTTATTTAATTCTAATATCAGCCCAGGTTGCGGGATTAATGCAAAATCAAATCTAATAAATTCATCTGAACTATCAGGGATTTCCCAAACAAAAGTAACTTCTACTCCTTCTTCTTTAGTTATTGAAATAGGACTTTCACTTATTTCTATATTTTGAACTTTGGCATTACCTTCTGAACCAGACCACATCCTATCTTCAAAGCCAGATTTAATGAGCACAGGAAAATATGCTAAATTACCCAAAACACTTGCATCTTTCATAATTATTTCTAATAAAGGAAGCTTTACTGTTATATGTGCATTATAATCTTCAGAACCCCAAAGAAATTTAACTCCAGTGTCGTCATCTCCGGGATTGGTAAATACTAAGTTTTGAACATTTAATGTTATTTGAATTACATCTCCTTCTGCAATAGTTCCTTGTATAACATTGACTGGGATTTGTAATTCTCCCTGTCCAGTTAATAATACATCTGGCATACCTAGAGTTCCTTGATATGTATTTCCGCCAACCTTTACTTCCAATGTAGCGTTCAATGTAAAACTTACAGCTCCTTGTAATTCATAAGGTATTACAAAATCCCATGTTCCATCTAAATATTCTCCCTCACTTCTCCAAGTTACTTCCCATGTACCAATTTTTACCTCTCCTCCTATTGAGGATGTCACAATCTCTTCTGTTGGATCTTCTTCAAGGTCGGAATAAAATGGAGATATTATTCCATCATCAGAATCTCCTAGTAAAAATAAATCAAACTCGGTCTGTGAACAACACTCTTCCGAATCTTGCCCATGTACTCCCATTGGCATTAGCATAATCACTATTAAAAGTAATGACAAAAATAAGGCATTGCCCCGTTCACGACCAATCATTTGTTTGCTGATTGATATCATCCCCTTGAATGCGCCGCTTACAAAACTAATTTAATGCCCTTTTTTGCCTTTTTATTTTCAATTATGTAACCAAACCATTTCAACTGGCCCATCACTTGGTATCTTCTCTATTTTTACAAATCCAACTCTTTCTAATTGATATACTGTATCCTCTAAAATATCATCTTTCTCAATTAATCCTTTGTGGATAATTATTTTTTCTTTATCAGGGACATATAATATTGCTTCTCTTGAATTATTTTTTGTTAACCAATGTACAATTGGTCTTTTATCTATTATTTCAGTTGATTCTATTATTGCTTTATTGTTTTTTATTACTATACTTGCAAAATCCTTTAGTCTAATGTTTGTTTCTAAATCAATTCTTTCAATACATATTGTTCTATTTTGATTACTTATCTCCCATTCTCTATGGCCTTCAACTGAATTCTCTGGATGATTTGCTATTTTCAATATCAGAGAATCCATTTCTAAGTTATTTAATTCTAATTCTACAGGATTCCTGACGAAAGATCTCCGAGGAGTGGTCGAATCTATTTTCTTGATATTAAATGATTCAATTGTTTGCATTGAAATAGATATATCCTTTTGTGTAAGTCCCAAATCGATCCAAAAATCATTGAGTGAATTAGAATTAAAACCTCTTCTTTTGAATGATTTTATGGTTGGTAATCTGATATCATCCCATCCTGAATATTCCTCTAGAGTTATTGAATTTTTCATCCCTGAAGTTGAAAAACTCCCAAATTCAAATACTTTAACACGCCCCCAATATAGTGTTTCTGGATATTTCCATCCAAAATGTTCATACAGTAATTTTTGTTTTCTTGTACTGTCCATCAAATCCTTCCCTCTGATTATATGTGTTATTCCTTGTTTATAATCTTCGATTGCGCTTTGAAAATCTAATAATGGCCAGACTTTGTATTTATCTCCAACACACGGATGCACACTATGCTGAATCCTTAATGCTGGCCAGTCTCTCAAAGCAGGATTAGGAATATCTAGTGATGTTTTCACGCGTACTACTGCGTCTCCTTCATCCATTTCTCCACTAATCATTCTATTCCAATCATCTAAATTCTCTTGAATACTTCTCTCACGGTAAGGACTCCCCTGGCCACTTTCTCTCAATTTCTTGAATTCTTCTGAGCTACATTTACATACAAAACCAAAACCTTCTGATATCATTTTTTCTGCATATTTCAGATATATTGGCATTCTATCACTTGCCCTTATGACAACATCTGGCTTCTTACCCGTAATCCATTCATAATCTTCCTCTATCCATTTGTAAGCTTCTAATAGAGGAGGCTTGACCTTAGTATCAGTATCGTCAAATCTCAAGATTACTTTGCCTTCATATTCTTCAGCAAACTTAGCATTTATCACTACTCCTCTAGAATGTCCAATTGTTAAAGGCCCATTTGGGTTAGGTGCAAATCTAAGGACAACTTTTCCTTTTTCGGCATTTTTTAGTTCAGGAAGTCCTTCCCTACGCACTTGTTTTTTCCTTATCAATGCATCAGGATTTTCTTTGGTTAGTAACTCACGTATATATTCAGTGCCATTTTCTTTAGCTAAACTGTTTGCCCTTTCAACTTCTTCTTCCACATAGTTTTTTAATATCTTAGCTAGTTTTCGTAAATCTTTTCTTTCAGACATTATTCTACCTAATACACTTCCAGATTTACCCTCTCCATTGTATTCAAGAGAATTTTGAAGGGCATATTTCCTAACTATATTCTCAATATCAGAATCCCATTTGCGTTCTTCAGACATATTATATCACACTCTCGTACATATCATACATTTCACCATTCTGATTTTGTCCATTCATCAAGTGACTTTTGTTCAACACTTTTTCCTAATTCACTCCTAACTGGTAAGGGTTTATTATGGGCCTTCAACCACTCTTCTTTCACCGTTTTCCAAGTCCATCTTAATTCATCATGAGGATGTCCATTTACAATCATTTTTTTCACTGCTTTTCTGGTTATTAAATCAGAAGGATATCCTGAACCTATTTCAAAATCTGTACTATCGTTTAGTTTTTCTAATTCTGAATCTCTCGTGACCTTTGCTATTATACTTGCCGCTGCAGTTACCAAATCTATCTCGTCCATCTTATGCTTTGATACAATTTCAATATTATTCCATTTATGTCCTAATTCTTTTTCGATATTTTTACCAAATCTTATTTCGTTCACATCACATGCATCAACGTTGATATGTATTATTTTTTTTGACAAACCAATTTCTTCAATGGCATTGGCAAATAATTTTACTTCTAATTGATTTAGATTAATTTTTTCCATCTGTTTATCTATTTCAGACGCAGAACAAATTATTCTACTAATTTTCCATTTCCTATCTTTGCAATTCTCTATTATTGATTCAAAAATTTCCTTTCTCTTTACTTTATTTATTTTTTTCGAATCCTTCACCCCTATTTCTTCTAAAAGTTTAACATCCATATTAGGAATTCTTAATGCAGATACAACCAAAGGCCCAATCACTGGTCCTCTGCCAGCTTCATCAACTCCAATAATGTCGCTCTTCATGACTTTCTGTTGGGGTGTTAATTATTGATTTATACTATTTATTGACTCAATACTACGAAGCCTTAATCTCTATTATAGGGTCTGTGAGTACATGTCTCCATTTTGGCCCTTTAAGAAAAAACCTCGGAAATCGCAACTTAGGAAGAATGACTATACAGAAAATATTGTTGAATACGAAAGAAATATTTCTTCTAAAAAAGATTCTAAAAACAAAGACAACAGTCATTTAACAAATAAAAATTTCCTAGACGCACTTAAAATAATAGACCAAGACTCAAAAAATCAATAATCATATCAATGGATCTGATGCTACCTTATTTATCTCTTTGATATCGAACTCTCCTGCATGGATAGGGGTTTTTAATCCATATTTCTCACTTACAATAGGATCTATCTCTCCAAATTGCCCTATTTCAACTCCCTGGACAATTATCTTCGCCCCTCTACCTAGAAGCCAAGGCCCATCTTCTTCTTCTATTGGTTCAAATAATATCTCATCTATTTCTATCCCTAAATCTCTTATTATGGATTGGACATAACCCTTGGCCGCGGTAAAACCTCCTCCTACTTCAGCACATGACCAGGAAAATGTATAATTATTCTTTGAATTATTAACTACATGGCCTAGTTCGTAAATTCGTTGCGGTAACTCTTGATGCCTATTAGCGGATAATATTTGCAACAAACAAGGTAAAATATATTGTCTAAGTATTGTATGCTCTTGACTAATGGGATTAGCTATGTTCGTGACTTTTCCCTTTTTTTTCCATCTTGTTCTCTCAAATTGATCCCGTTCATTTGATAGGGTTAAACTTTGTACTTCTTGTAAGCCAAGTGCACGCAGACTTGCTCTAATCCTCCTGTTCATTTGAGCAGATCTTAATGGTATTGAATCTAAGTGTATCGATGACATTTGTTCAGGTAACTTTTCATATCCAAACCCTATTGCTATATCTTCTACAATGTCTATTGGATGCATTATATCACTTCTCCATCTAGGCATTGAAATAATATGTTCTATCTCTCCAATTACGCAATCAGACCATCTTTCAGCCTTATTTGGCCCATTCGTGACAGTCCTAGATTCAATTAATTCTCCTCCCATTTTGGTTATGGAATTTTTAATTTGTGAATTATCTAACTCCATGCCAAGTATTTTTTGAATTAATTTTTCAGGAACTTTGTAATTAATTGGATCACCATTAGGTGTAATAATATTCTTATCAGGGAATACTATTTCTAGATTTTCAATAGTACCTCCTCTTTCTTTTAGGGCTAGACAAATTAACAATAAGCATGCTTCACAAGACCTTTTATCCCAACCAGTGACATCAATAAAGAAATCTTTTGTTTCTGTTGTAACTGTAGTTTGCTCACCATTAATTATGGGCGGAAAAGAAATTACATTATCTTCAGAGTCCAATATTATTGGGAAAAAATCTGTATCTTTCATGAGATGGGCATATTCAATTCCTTTGGGGTGTTTATTTAGTATTTCTGAAATACTCATCTGAGAATTCTCTGAAAGGGGAACAAATTTGAAAGAGGATTTGACAGTCTTAACTCTGAATGGTGGTTTTATTTTTGTCAAGTCATGTACGCCTATTGAAGATAATTTCCTTTTCCTGCCTAGAGTTAAGTGTAATTTTTCCTGATGATCCATCAATGATTGTATGAATTTTTCTTTATCAACAATATTTTTTCCAGTTTTTACTCCTCTTACTATTGCTGACATTATTATTGGACGAACTTTCTCAAGACTCTTATCTACATTTATGATATTTTCTCCTTTTTTGATATTCATAGATGTATCTTCTATTTTGTAATTCAAGAATGAACGTGATGCCTTCGCTAACGTTTCGTGACTTAACAAATCAGGTCTATCAGGAAATACTTCTATATCTATATGGTCATCATTGTTAATTTCCACAGGGCATCCAATTTCAGTTAGCCAATTATCCCACAATTTAGGCTCATGCTTAACAGAATTAATTTCTTGAATATATTCTAATATTGAATGATCTAGAGTTATTGTTGGCATTTTAATACCTCAATTGCCCAGCCACATTGGTAAAGATTTATTATAACCTACCAATCTTAATCCAGAGATTGCTGCGGTATCATAGTTACTAGCCCTTAGATTCCTTCTGCCAATTTTTTCCAAGCCATCAATGCCGAGCTCATGCATCCATTCTTTCAATTCTAGCTCATTCAATTCCAAATTCTTATCAATTTCTCCTTTTTCTTCAGGTCCGACTATTGATACACATCCGGATGCTACTGAAATAAGCATTTCTTTTACAGAGGGTTGCTTGTCAATTTTAATGAATACCTTTAGATTATTTTCTTTAAAGTTCCAAGATTTAACTGCCAATCCTATTGTTGGTAAGCATGCAGCAATTCTACTCCCTCCTGGTGCTGAAGCATCAACTACTGCTCCATCTAGTTTTAGTTCGATAACTAATCGAAATAATTCTTTTATTCGGTTTACATGATTTTTTAAGAATATCATTGATGTTTCTTTCATTCTACTAGCCAAAGAAACAATTATTGCTTCTAATTCTGCATCATTCATATCAGGCATTTCAGCCATATCGATAATTATTCCTGCACAATCACTTATTTGATTGGTTGAATCAATCAAAGTCTTTGAATTAATATTTACAAAATCAATTTCTCGGGGATTATTAGAAACTAAGGCTGGTTGTTTAGATCCATAGATACCTTTCCATTTTTTTGCAGTTTCACATTCTACAAGCCATGGTACTTTGAATAGAATACCTTCAGAATCTGGATCACTTGGTAGTATTAAAGTGTAATTATCTACTGTTTTATGTTCAGGAATTCTTTCATTACTATCTGGGACTAAAACTATATTCTCCATTCCTTCAGTGATTTCTGATATTGGAGCGTAATCTATTTTTTCCATATCCTTTTCATTTGCTGATTCTAGTACTAAAGCATCTTCGTTAATACTCAATCCCAAGGGATTTAATTCTTTGTTACAATACTCAATCTCATCTCTTTCCACGGATCGCATCAAAACATCTTCGCCCGGGGGCGGGCAACTACCGGCTATTATCAACTTCCCTCCAGTCATGCCAAGTCCTGGTTCAGAACCGGTTGATCCCAGAATTATTCCTATCCCACCACTCATTTTAGAACCTAATCTATCTCCTGCATGTCCTCTGACGATTATATTTCCTCCACTCATTTTACCTCCAGCCTCGTTACCTACAGAGCCTTGTACGATTATGGTTCCACCTTTCATATGGTAACCAATTTTATCGCCGACATCTCTTTCCACTATTATTTTCCCAGAATCTTGAAAGGCTCCTAGCATTGACGTTGCCGAACCTTGTAGAGTGAATATACCTCCTCTATTCATTGCACCGGCGCATTCACCTAAATCCCCTAACAATAAAACCTTTGATTTGTCTGGAAGATGTGTTATGGCTCCTATTTCACCATTCCTTGGTTTTTCATCCTGATCTCTTCCCCATCCTATTTTTACAAGTAAATCTTTCTTCATCGCCTCAATTAGTAATTTATCCAGTTGTCTGTTAAGTTTAACACTTTTATTTGTGATATCGCGCATTTATCAATTCACCTCTGACTTAATTGACTCCCGTAGACCTCCCGAGAATAGCAATAGAAAAAAGGATATCCTATAATTAAATAATTTATTTGAGGTTATATTGATAGAGTTTGTTTAATTCGACTTAATTAAGTCAGTCGTGGGGATGTATCTAAAGATGATTAAAGTGGCTATAAATGGTTATGGAACAATTGGTAAAAGAGTGGCTGATGCTGTTGACGCTCAAGATGACATGGAGGTGATTGGCGTCACTAAAACTGGCCCTAGTTTCGGATGTCAACTTGCTGTCAAAAAACAATATCCAATTTTTTGCACAAGTGACGATGAATTAAGGATAAATTCTTTTTCCGAGCATGGTTATACATGTCACGGTGGAATTTCTAAATTGTTAGAAATCGCCGATATTGTTATTGATTGTTCGCCTGGTAAAATGGGTAAAATAAATCTTGAAAAATACAAAAAATCAGGAATTAAACATATTTTCCAAGGAGGAGAGAAACATGATTTGACAGGTTTATCTTATACTTCATCTGCAAATCATGATTCTGCTTTAAACGCTGATGGCGCTAGAGTAGTTTCATGCAATACTACGGGACTTTCTAGGACACTTGTACCATTGTATGATGTCTGCGGTGATATAAGTGTAGAATGCACTATGATAAGGAGAGCCGCAGATCCTGGAGATTCCAGCAAAGGGCCAATTAATGCTATAAAGCCCGTATTAAAAGTCCCAAGTCACCATGGTCCTGATGTGATGACTGTGAAGCCTGAAATAAAAATTAATAGCCTCGCAGTTGCTGTTCCTACAACCTTAATGCACGTTCATTCAATAGTTGTTGAATTACCAGTTAATCATAATTTGACCACCGAATCTGTCATCAAACTCTGGAAAGAACAACCTCGAGTGATAGTGATGAATGGTACAGAGAACCGTATACCTACAACTGCGGAAGTAATGGAACTGTCTAGAGATATTGGTAGAAAATGGGGAGATTTACATGAAATATTTGTTTGGGAAGAGGCAATTTCTTTAATTGATAATAAATTATACTATTTCCAGGCCATCCATCAAGAAAGTGATGTAATACCTGAAAATATTGACTGTATTAGGGCTTTAATGGGAACTAATTCCGATTGGAAAGACTCTGTTGCAATCACTGACGCTGCGATTTCAAAATATAATGGGATATAATGAAGCATTTTCAGTCCAACGAATGTTAATAGTCAAAAAGGAAGAGTATTCACGCACACAATGAATGGCACTTTCTAAAACGACAATATTGATTGTCGCATTATTGTTTTTTACTCCATTATTGACTGTTTCACAAGCCACTATTCCTGATTCTGATATACCTCAAAATATCAAATCAGATATATCCAAGGGGGAATGGATATTAATTAATGATGCTACAATTAATGATTACCCTTTGAGGGAATCATCTGGCTACATTCATTCTCCTTTAGGTTCCTTCGATCCTAAAGATGGTTATGTCCCATTAGGGCCTGAAAATTTTATTGATTTCGAATCATTTTCAAAAACAGGAATGGCAATTGTTCAATCAAAATCATCTGATATGACATTATTGATAGATAAATTACAAGAAGAACCAGACATTTCAATACTAGATTATATTCCAGATGATTCACTTATAATTAGAATAGGCGGAGAGGACAAAGCTCAAAAATTTCTACAAATCTCTAAATTTAATGAAGTTAGATGGATAGGAGAATTACCAATAGCATGGAAAATGTCCAAACCTTTAATTTCATATTATTTTGAAAATACCGATGTTATTGATGTGAATTTGATTCCTGCAAAAGACCTATCCATTGAAGAATTAGCAGAACTAAATCGTGATATGTCCTATTTATCTTCTAGTTCAAGGGCTAAAATATGTGATAGTTCTTTATGTCAAATAAAAGATCTAAACCCGTCACTTTTCCCTCTACTGGCAATGGATGGTAGAATTTTAAAAATAGAGATTGCATCAATACTT
>QQRX01000013.1:27191-34534 GCA_003602595.1 Candidatus Poseidoniales archaeon
ACTCTAAACGGTACAGGGGAAGTACTTGCTATCTCAGATACTGGACTTGATTCTGATCATGGTGATTTTGAAGGGCGTTTGAGAAATCCAGTCTACAATGATTTTGGACCTGATAATTCCGGTGCAGATGCACATAGTGGCCATGGGACGCACGTAACTGCCACACTCTTAGGAGATGGTTCCGGAGATTCAAAGGCTACTGGCATGGTTCCTGAATCAACATTCATATTTTATCAATTGGAAGTTGATAACTCTGGAACATTTGCCCGTTGGGATTCTTTGTATTCCATGTTCTCCCATGCATGGCAAAGAGATGTTAAAATTCAGACTAATAGTTGGGGATCAACAAATCAATTAGGCGAATATACCTCTGATTCATATTCGGCTGACGCCTTTACAAAAGATCATTCAAAATTTTTAGTTTTATTTTCTGCTGGTGATTCTGGGTCAGGAGGAATAAGTTCTCCAGGGACTGCTAAAAATATATTGACAATAGGGACATCAACTACAGGGGCTTATTCCAGTCAAGAAATAGGCCAAGTTTACAACCAATCTTCATCTAGTTATACTCTCGATGGACGTATAAAGCCGGATTTGATAGCACCAGGAGTAATGATTTGTTCTGCAAGAGCTCAAGAAGCACAATTTACAGCTGGAGAATCTTGTTCCGATGAATTTCATAGTGATGGCGAAACTCCTCTGTATATGACTTTGAACGGTTCTTCAATGGCCACTCCAGTAGTTGCGGGTGCTGCAGCAATGGCTAGACAATTCCTCAGGGAAGAGGTTAATATTTCAGAACCTCGTTCGGATTTAATAAAAGCCATCTTAATAAATGGTGCTACGGATTTAGGAGAATCGAATATTCCTAATCCTTTGGAAGGTTGGGGGCAGATTAATATCTCACAGAGTCTTTATCCTAAAGTTGGAGATCAAAATTCAAATCTTCATTTTGACTATACGCGCTCTCTCATGCCTGGTCACAGCTTCCTCTACACATTCGATATTTCTACCGAATCAAATTTAGACGCGACTTTAGTATGGAATGATAGGGAAGGTTCTGTAACAGGAAATCAAAGCATCTCTCGACTTGTTAATGATTTAGATTTGAAAATAACCTCTCCTTCCGGTATCGTTTATCATGGTAATAATTTCATTTCAGGATTTAGTGTCCCAGGAAGCATTTCAGATACACTCAATAATGTCGAGAGAGTAAAATTAGAAACTCTTGAAGTTGGTACATGGATAGTTGAAGTCGGGAATGCTAGAGGTAGTGTTCAAGACTACTCTTTGGTAATTTCAGCAATAGCTGAAGAAACTTCAGAGTCTGACCTATCAATAATACCTGATTCAATATCTTCAATTAATCCCAATCCTCTCCAAGGTGATTTAATTTCAATTAATACTAAGTGGTCTAATCGGGCATCTTTGCCTACGGGAGAATATTCAATATCTATCAGGGATTTAGCAGATGATTCAATAATAGAAACCAGACAAAGAAATTCTTTGGATGGCGGCCAAATTGACTCTTTTTCATTCACACACTCTTTTGCAACCACCGGATTACATATTCTACAACTCGAATTAGATTATCTCTTTGAAGTAAGTGAATTAAACGATGAATCTTCAGGGATAAATAATAATATATTCAATTTTTCATTTAATGTTTCTCAGATAGGTGTTCGAGTAACTCCTCTATTGCCTGACAGTTCGATTCCATCTACAATTGAAGAATTATCAGTGGCCAAGACTCGAGATTTTGATCCACGTACCGATACATCGATAATTTACGAATTAGAACTTAAAAACGAAGGAACTTCCCAAATAACTGTTGACTTAACGGTTTCTCCGATTCAAATCATCAGTGAATCGGGGATTTTAAATCAACCAGAGGACGAATGGTCTAGAGATCTCAGTGAAGATGGCCCATGGGTATTAAATCCAAGTGGAGATAGCGGTGATAGAATTGTAATTTCACTGAACATATCTAATCTAGACGCCGATTTGAGCAATAATGCTCTAATTAGATATTCATTACCCGGTGATTATGTCACTGATTTACTTTTATTTGATAAAAACTCACCTACAATCTCACATTCCATCAGATTAACTACTTCTGTCGATAGAGTCGAAGGATTATTCACAGTAGTTGCTGGTGAGAATGATTTAGGAGCTATTCCTGGGGATTTCGCAACCTTTTCATTATCTATAAGAAATATTGGAAACGGACCCACACAATACACCGTTAATTGTGAGTCACCAAATAGATGGATAATTCATATTGGTAATTCTGAATCTTCAGAGTTAACTCTAGATCCTCTCAGTAGATTACAATATTTGCCCCTGTTCATAAATGTAAAAGTTCCCAAATCATTAGATGAACAACCTGCAGCAGGTATCACAGAACAGATTACTTGTATCACGATGTCAATTTTAGATTCGTCAATATATACGATAGAATTTGCCACAGTTGAAGTATTGGAAAGTAAATTATTCTCAACAGAGTTATTTGATTCTGAAGAAAGCCCACTTGGTCCATTGGCTATCTCTCCAGATCGGCCAGTAATCAATGGCGATACAGTCTCTACTAATTTACTTATAACCAATTTAGGTAATGTTATTGTTGATTTTGATATTCAAGTATATTCTTCTCTAAACACGTGGCCAATACAAATTTATGAGAGCGGTGAGGATATCCCAGTAACAGTCGTAGATTACATATCCATATCTATCCTTCCAGGAGATAGCTCAACAATCATCATTAATACTATTGTTCCTCTTTCATCCCAAAAAGGTGAAATAAATACTGTAACCATAAAAACTACTTCTGATGAAAATATTCTATTTAATAATGGGACTAGATTGATTGTAAGGGAAATAGCTACCTTAGAATTATCTGAAATAGCTGAAATGGAAGTTGCTTTAGGTAATCCTGGTATATCAGAAATAGGCATAAAAAACACAGGAAATGTTCCTTTGGTAATTAGCCTTAGTATAGGTAGTATTTCTTCAAATTGGGAAGTTGGTTTTCTTTCTGGCAATTATTTCAATATGGACATGAACAGGGAAGCAGTCATTGTTGTTAGTGCAATTCTTCCAGAGAATATAGATCCAGGATTATTACAGGATACGATACCCATCATAATAGAAGCCAATACTCCTAATCAAGAATCAATAACCTATACGGTTGAAGTTTCTGTCAATGTTTTGCCCTCAATATGGTTAACATTGGAATCTGAAGTCACCCAAGTTGAAGATATAAAATCTGATGGGAATTCGAACTTTGCCGTAAAACTACTAAATAAAGGTAATAGTCAAGCAAATGTAAATATCAGTTTTACAGATTTAGAAAATTGGAAAATTACCTCTGACAAAGACTCAATTGATAATTTAAGTCCGGGTTCCGAGGTATCAATTTTAGTCAGTGCTTCACCTACTCCTAGCTCTTCAACTGGTTTGATGGAATTCACAATTATAGCCGATTCTCCTTCATCCGATGAATTATTTGTCACTAGTATACCCTTGACCCTAAAAGTAAGCAAAGCAAGAGCCGATAACTCTGGAGGCATCAGTGGCCAATTAGAAAGTCTAGGCATGCCTTCATGGTTAATTCCTGTATTATTCTTATCTTTACTCGGATCTATATTTTATGTTGGAATCAATTTACGTAAAAATTCCATGCTTTCTCGCCCTGATGAAGAATTAATTCCGCAGGGCTCTGCTCTATTGTCCGGATCTGACTCAGAACGTAGAAACGCTGCTCTTGATACTTCAACAGCTGGAGAGGTTCTTTCTGGAGGCGTATCGGAAGATGAAATAAAAGCTGCATTAGCATCATCAATGCCTACTTTGGACAAAGCGCCCGACGGAGCGCCTCCTTTACCTTTGAGTGGTTTACCGGACGGTTGGTCTATGGAACAATGGGTTGCTTATGGGCAAATGTGGTGGGATCAGAATAAACCCTAATAGGCGGTTTCCTTATTTCCATAGTCTTTTCCGCAGACATTATGAGCACCTCCATAATACTTTTTGGACCTCCCGGCGCAGGTAAGGGAACACAGGCTGTGAAAATATCTGAAATTACAGGAAAACCACAAATATCAACAGGAGAAATGTTAAGGAAATCGGTTTCTGAGAAAACAGATTTAGGAATTAAAGCTCAATCTTATATGGAATCAGGTTTATTAGTACCAGATGAATTGATAATTCAACTAATCTTAGAAAGGCTGAAAGAAAAAGATGCAGTTAATGGCGTTCTTTTTGACGGATTCCCTCGTACTCTTAATCAGGCAGAGGAACTTTCCTCAATAGTCAAAATTTCTGCCGTAATTTCTATAGAAGTTCCCGATGAAGAAATAGTAGGAAGGATTGTTGGAAGGAGAATGGATCCAGTAACTGGCGATATTTATCATGTTGATTATAATCCTCCTCCGAACGAAATCGAAGATAGACTCATTCAGCGGAAAGACGATAATGAAGATACTGTTAGAAATAGATTAGCAGCTTATCATAAACAAACTTCTCCGCTATCTAAGTGGTATTCTGAACAAGGAATTTTGTTTGCAGTGGATGGCAATCGTACTATTGAAGAAGTAGGTAGAGATGTAGAAAATTTTCTTCTAAAAAAAGAGGTTTTTTGATGTCAAGGCCTATTTCCAAATCTAAGAGGCAAAGTGAACGTAAAAAAAATGCCTCCGAGTCATTACTATTTTTGAGTAAAATTTTAGATGAAGATAATTTTACACGCCCTATTCTTTCAGATTCTGTAGCCAGATCTATCCTGAGGCTCGGTAAGAGACATGGAGTAAGGATAAGTCCTAAAATTTATCAAAAAATTTGCCGAAAATGCCATGTATATCTTGTACCAGGAAAAAACTCTAGAATCAGAATTTCTAATGGCTTCATTCTAAATACCTGTATTACTTGCAATCGGATATATCGTTTTAGTTTAGATAAAAATAGGTGAGAAATAATGCTAAAACTACCTCCTAATATAGTTAAAAGTGCTAAAAGTAATGATTTATTAGTTTCTGTTAGAATAGGTAAAGAAGGAGTAACTGATTCCTTGATTAAAGAATTGGATACTCAATTGAAAAGTAAAAATATTATAAAATTGAAGGCCAATAGACATATTTTAGGGTCTTCCGAGGAGAGAAAGAATGTTTTTTCTGGAATAGCTAATTCTACTAATTCATTCTTAGTTTTTCATAGAGGAAATGTGGCAGTTTACTGGCGACCAAAATAATCCATATTAATCTTGATATGATAGAATATGAGTGATATATTTAGGCATAAGGTGTCACGCATGTACATGAATAAGAATAGCCGAAGCACACCCGTTGGTAAAAGATTCACTCTTTATTCATGTTTACTGATTATAATTTCATATTTCCCTAATGTCTCTGCCGCCGGTAGTTCAGGAGGAAGTTGGGAGGCTCCTCTGATGCCCGGTTGGTCTGTACCTGTGGCTTTTGGAATTTTAATTCTAGTCTATGCTTTGATTGTTTTTGAGGTAGTTCACAGGGCTCTTGCAGCATCTTTAGGAGGAATAGCTGCCGTAATTTCTTTACATGTGGTAGGTAGTGGTCCAGATTTATCTGCAATCATGACTTGGATTGATTGGGAAACCATAGGACTTCTAATTGGTATGATGGTGATGGTAGATATATTATCAAAAACTGGTTTGTTTGAATGGGCTGCAGTTCAAGCATATGCCCAATCGGGAGGATCAATTTGGCGCTTATCATTTATTTTATGTACAATTACTGCAATATTTTCTGCGTTACTGGATAATGTTACGACGATATTATTGATAGTTCCTGTGACTATACAAATATCCAAGGTTTTAGAGATTGATCCAGTAGCCCTGATAATTGCCGAAGTGATGTTTTCGAATATAGGAGGTGCTGCCACACAAATCGGAGATCCTCCAAATATAATCATTGGTGCGCAACTCTCTTCACAAAGCCTTAGCGGCACTGATCTCGCATCACAAAGTATAGGATTCAGTGATTTCATTATTCATGTTGCTCCCGCTGTATTAATCGCTATGATACCAGCATTTTGGTTACTAAAAAAATTAGAAGCCAAAGGACTTTCTGGTAGCAGGATAAGAAATATAGAATTGTTAAGAATTAAATATGGTATTAAGGACATAGAATTACTGAAGAAATCTGGAATAATATTGATACTTGTAATTATAGCCTTTTTCCTACATTCTGCTTATCCTCATCCGTTATTCTCCGTTGCAACTATTGCGATAGCAGGTGCAGTAATTATGTTACTAGTAACTTC
This sequence comes from Candidatus Poseidoniales archaeon, assembly GCA_003602595.1. GTDB lineage: Archaea > Thermoplasmatota > Poseidoniia > Poseidoniales > Thalassarchaeaceae > MGIIb-O3. The sequence goes on from QQRX01000013.1 coordinate 33,486, forward strand.
TCCTCATAAGGTAGAAGAACAGTTAGATTCTGTAGAATGGACTACAATAATTTTCTTTGCTGGTTTATTTATAATGATTCATGGGCTTGAATATATGGGGTTAATCGATAAAATTGCAGAATTAATATCAAGTACAATTGCCAAAGCATCAGAAGAAAATAGATTAATGGTTGCAATTTTATTACTTCTTTGGGTATCTGCTATTGCATCCGCATTCATTGACAATATTCCATACACTGCTACAATGGTTCCAGTAGTTATTGAACTGGCTCAAGATCCCGAACTTCAATTACCTTTGGGTCCACTAGCATGGGCTTTGGCATTAGGTGCTTGTTTAGGCGGTAATGGAACAATAATAGGAGCCTCGGCAAACGTAGTTGCAGCCGGCCTTGCAGAAGAATCTGGAAATGATATTTCATTCAATAGATTTTTCAAAACCGGATTCCCAATTATGATACTAACATTATTTATTTCAACTATATATTGTGTAATTCGTTATGCCATGGAGTGGTCTTCAAACTTAATACCTGCAGTATTAATTTTGATATTAACAATTGCTAGTTTGTCCCTCTCTCCAATGGTATACAAAGATCCATCATTTCCTTCAAATAAGACTCTTTTATCCAGAGACATCTCTGTTGAATCAGAGTAAGTATATAATCATTGAAAATAATAAATATTTGAGTTATAATAAAACATACCATGCCTCTTCCCAATATCATGCAGTTGTGTAGTATATGCGGTATGGAATATGAAAATACTCTGATATGTACACTTTGTGGGGGCTCTGTAAAATCTATTCTAAAAGATGAACAAGACAATGCTAAATCATCAGAAAAAAAACTACTTTTTGATATTTCCGAGTCACCAGTTAATGATATTTTTTCACCAATACTATTTGACATAAAATATGCGCCGCAATACTCTATTTCTCAAACAATTCTTTTTGGTATCGATTATGCTCCGAATTGAGACTTTTTATTCTTAATCATTTAAATAAAATGATATTAGTATTTTCACTATCTATCCTCTTAATTCATATACCAAAG
>QQRX01000014.1 GCA_003602595.1 Candidatus Poseidoniales archaeon
TGTTGATATAGGCGACCCCTAGTAGTTATAGCGAAGTGTATGGAAACAGAGTATTTTGTTAATCCCAATTTGTCTTTAATCAAAGATCGTTTCGATGATGCCCTAGAAGAACTAGTCTTGGAAAAATTATCGGGTGATGAAGCACCAGCTATGTCTCTAGCGAGGGATATATTACTATCTGGAGGAAAGAGATTTCGACCCGTATTAGCATTATTGGCACATGAGGCTGCAGGCGGCGATGACGACTCTATGATTATGGATTTAGCACTTGCATCAGAAATAATTCACACTGCTACCTTAATCCATGACGATATTTACGATCAATCAAAAACTAGAAGAGGTATGCCTACTCTACACACTAGTCATGATTTATCTCATGCAATAATTGCTGGAGATTATTTATTCGTAATCGGTTTTTCATTAGGGGGTAGATATGATAAAGTAATAGTAGAAAAAATTGGTAAATCTGCAGCTAATTTAGCATCTGGAGAGTTGTTACAATTTGAGCATATAGGAAATTTTAGTACCACTCCGGAGGATTATTATGCTATTGTTGATGGAAAGACGGCTGGACCATTTGCTTCAGCATGTGCTTGCGCAGGAATCATTGCAGGTGCCAATAAAGAGATTATTGGGGCGTTAGAAGATTTTGGTATTGAAATAGGCCGTGCATTCCAATTAGTTGATGATCTTTTAGATCTTACTGGCAAGCCTTCAATGGGTAAACCAAGAGGAACAGATGTTTATGATGGTAAAATGACATTACCCTTAATTCACGCTTTGACATTACTTTATGGCCCTGAGAGAGAACAGTTAGAAGATATTCTGAATAATTTTTCTGATGATAGATGGCAGGAATTAACAGTACTATTGAATAAATCAAATTCATTAATGTATGTAAAACAACTAATAAAAAATCATATCAATAGAGCTATAGCCAGCCTAGAAAAACTTCCAGATTCTGATGCGAAGAACATGATGATGGAGATAGCAATAGATTCACAAAATAGAAAATTATAAATTATTTCAAAATCTAATGGTGATATACTTTGATGGAAGAGAAACTTTGGGACTTAGTTATAATCGGTGGCGGACCAGCAGGAAGTACAACTGCTAGATTTGCTGCAAAAAACGGCCTTAGTGTATTAGTTATTGACGGCCGCGATTCAATAGGTGAACCACTTCAATGTGGAGAATTAGTTCCATCTAATAATGAGATGAAAAGATTATGTCCGAATGTTCCAGATATAGATGAGCTTTTTAAAACACCAAAAAATGCAATTTCTCAATATACAAAAGAAATGCATATAATTCCTCCATCTGGAAAACCTCTAAAGTATAATTTTGAAGGTTTAATGCTAAACAGAGTTATACATGATCAAGAATTAGTACGTCTCGCAAAATCTAATGGAGCAGAGTTTCTAACCGGAATTAGAGTCCTAGATATTGAAGATAATTCCATCATCTTGAAAGATGGTTCTGTAATCAATGCCAAGATAATAGTAGGAGCAGGCGGTCACAATGACCCATTGAGGAAGAAACATTGGAAAGTCAAATCTCTGAATATTCCTGTTAAATTTATTCTTATGGACGGTGTATTTTCCAATGCGGTTGAACTACACTTCGGCTCTGTTGCCCCAGGAGGATATGCATGGGTATTCCCTAAAGAAGGAGGAGCAAACATAGGACTAGGAATTCAGAGAAAATTTGCAAAAGGCCAAAGTTTGAATATATTTGCAGATAATTTCTTTTCCAAATACAAAGGAAAAGTTAGTTTTGAAGGTGCAGGTTCATTACCTATGTCTGGTACAATCAAAACGTTTGTAAAAAATAATTATGTACTCGTTGGTGATTCAGCTGGAATGGTATTGCCTTCAAACGGGGCAGGCATAACAATCGCCATGATAGGGGGCAGAATAGCCGGTCAAGTAATCTCAGAGCACATAAAAAATGGTACTCCTTTATCAGAATATGAAAAAAGATGGGAACATCAGATGGGAAAAGTAATGAGGAATTCTCAAAGATCATTTAAGTTAGGCAGTATTCTTTTCCGATTTCCAGATTGGTTCATAAATATCGCCTTCAATAGACTGACTAAACCGTTTATATGGAAAGCTATTACCTGCAGACCATTACTCAAATTTTTCTGATGCTGGCGCCTTTCCAGACCATATTGTCGCCATTCCTGGGAAAATAACTCTTCCCTTTACACTCTCAAAACCTTCTTCTATCATCATTTTTTCGTATTTTCTTGTTGTTCCAAAACTGATATAGGTTTTTGTCAGCCATTTCCACGGATGTTCCTTTTGTTTACATACTATTCTTGCATAAGTTCCTACCCAATATTTCATCCAAAAATGCCCCAGAAGTCCATGAAAATAATTAATTTTAGCCGGATCAACTATTATTAATTCTCCTCCGGGTTTTAAGACACGCCTAACTTCAGAAAGCCCTTTCCTTTTATCAAACCAATCTCTGAAGGAGAAAAGTGTACAAACAGTATCAAAATAATTATCTTCGAATGGTAATTCTTCCGCCTTCCCTTCAACGAACTTTGCCTCTTTATCTCCTCTCTTAGTTCGCTTATCGCTGACACGCATTTTTGCAATTCTCAACATTTCAGGTATGGGATCTAAACACACTAAATCTTTACCCTCAACATCTTCAGCAAAACTTCCTGGGCCACATCCTATTTCCAATATCAAACCCTCATCTGGTAATTTTTTTCTAACCATTCTCCTCCATTTTGAAACCTGACCAAGTGTTGCAAAATTGTTAATTTTATCATAAACTGGAATTGTCGCTTCAAGATTATTTTGAAGTTCTTGCCAATCTTCTTTACCAATGACTTCAGAGTCCATATTCTCAACGCGATAGTAACAAGTATTTGGTAAGTTCTGGTACAAAAGTCACATACTTGAAAATTTAAATCAACTCCCGTATCGGTTATTATCATAAACTAAATTTATGTCGGATGTATATTCCGGTGCAGAGTATGGTAAGAGAAAAAGTTCTACGCGCGATAAAAGATGCCGAAAAAGCCGCTTCTGAGACTCTTTCAAATGCAAAGAAAGAAGCAGCATCAATAGTTTCTCAAGCTCGTCAAAATGCATCTGAAATACTAAACACTGAACGCTCAAACTCAGAGTCTTCTAATCAAAATTTAATTAACAAAGCACGTGAAAGTGCAAACTCTGAAGCAAAATTAGTTTCAGATGATGGAAATAAAGCGCAACAACATCTTCATGAATCAGGTAAGAAAAATCGCGCTAAAGCTGAGAAAATAGTAATTAAAGCTTTCAAAAAATAAATTTTAATCTGAGAGGCGAAAAATATGTCACAGATTCATACTCAGCAAATGGGTCGTCTAGTCGCAGCTGGAAGTAAGGACAAAATAGATGATGTAATCGATTGTTTAGCGAATCTCAATGCTCTTCATTTTATAGAATACGATGGATTGGAGGAAGGCTTCAACTTAGGATCTCCAAAAGATGATGCAGAAACTGTTGGTAGGCGATTAAACAAACTCCGCTCTGCCGCTTCTATCGTTGAAGGTAGAAGCCCCAAAAAACCTGTTCCTGTGAAAAAGGTTCGTTCCGAATTAGACACTTCGTTGCCAAATGCAGTAGAGACATTACTTGAAAAAAGTACAAAGTTAGATTCTATAGATAATCAGATTTCCTCTTTAACAGAGGATAAAATATTTTTAGAGATAATCTCTTCTTTAGGTTTGGAAGTAGAGTTACTGTCCGGTTATGATAACATTTCATCATTTGTAGGGACAATAATCGATTTAGAACCATTAAAAAATATTGATTATCACAACCTTCTTTTCACAGGTTTCCCAAATAAAGTAAATGTAATAGCATTATTCGTAAAAAATAGTGATTCAGGAAAAACTCAATCATTACTGAACTCTTGTGGCTTCCAGGCAATAAGTATTCAAGAAAATCTACAAGGTAATCCTCTAGATTTACTTTCTGAAGTAGTCGAGAAATTAAATGTCTTATATTCTGAAAAATCTTCAATAGAAAATGATTTAGAAATATGGAATAATGAATTTGGAGAATCTCTTACTTGTGGTTTAGAATTACTAGAAAGAGAACATGATATTTTGACAGCCCCTGTCAAAATAGCGGTTTCCGATCATGCCTTTTTCATAGATGGATGGGTTGAACTTTCAAGATCTGAAGAGGTTAAGCAAGCTCTTTCTCAATGTTGTATTTTTATTGATATAACTCCATTTAAAATCAAAGCTGGAGAAGGAGGTCATGGCCATTCCGATCACTCACACAATCAAGAGATGCCTCCGATTGCATATCATAATAGAAATTTCTCAAAACCAATGGAACTACTTACCGATGCAGTTGGTAGGCCGGCATATGGACGTATTGATCCTACTTTATTCATGTTTGTTACTTATCCAATATTTTTTGGGATGATGCTAGGGGACATGGCATATGGCCTGATTACTATTTCTCTGGGTGCTTTTATTATGGGTCGAGCAGGAACTAATGATTTAATGAGTTTAGGTGGAAAATTCCTTGTATATATTGGCTTAGGAACACTCGCATTTGGCTATTTGTATGCTGAATTTGCAGGCTGGGAAATTTTCCCCCATGGACATAGTAATCCAGCTGAAGCACTCTCTATACTGTACCCTCCAGTAGATAGTCACGGTTCTGTTTGGCATGACTCATATCCATTCGGAATAGAACTAGCTTATCCATTCCATAGAGTCACCTTAGTTGAAGACTACGGAAATCTTGAACATCTGGTAATTCTGACTATTTACTTAGGGTTAATTCATATTCTATTCGGTCGTTTGATAGGTTTCCGAGATGTTATGTTTTATGGCACAGATCATGGACATATTGGAATAGCTGCTGCATTCTTTGAACATGGAGTGTGGATTATATTATTGGTTGGAGGCTTCCTCTTTTCCTATGGTTTTTTGGGCCCTAGTGAAGCAAAATACATGATGCTACCGGGGATGTTAATAGCAATTTCAGCTGTTATAATGTTGATTTGGACACTATTCAATTACCATGGGATACCATTTTCTATTAGTCTAATTCTTGCCCCAATTGAGGCAATTGGGATGATGCCCTCTGTTATTTCATATGTACGACTTTTTGCAGTTGGGGTTGTGGGAGTAAAAATTGCAGAAACTGGCAATGTCAAACTTTTCGAACCAATGGCTCATGCTATTGAACACAGTGAATTTTTGGTAGTCCCATTTTTACTCGTCGGCTGGTTATCGGTACAATTCTTTGCATGGGGACTAGGAGTTTTCAGTCCAAATATTCATGCAGCAAGGCTTCATTTCGTAGAATGGATGAGGCAATATTATGATTCCAGCGGAGAAGAATTTACGCCCTTTGGCTTCCGCGCACGCCATGTGGAGGTCGAATGATATCATATTCCAAGCATAATGCTTAGAAAAAAGGAGGAAAAAAAATGAATAACAAAAATAAAATGAGAGGAATAAGCGTACTATTGATATTATCATCTATTGTGATGATAGCATCAAGTGTACAGGCTGAAGCAAATGAAAGTACAGTAGAAGCATATGCAAATCTAGGTGCAGGAATTGCTCTAGGTTTAGCAGGAATTGGAACAGGTTTGAGCCAAGGCCCAATAGGAGCAGCTGCTGTTGGTATGATTGCGGAAGATAGTAGCAAGTTCGTTAACGGTTTAATCTTTACTGCATTGCCAGAAACAATCGTACTTTTCGGATTTCTCGCATTATTCTTGCTCTAAGCAGGTCGTGCGAATTATCTGTAATCATTATGAGGTATGATGGATGACATTAGATGCGTTAGCAAAAGAAATCGATGCACAGGCTAAGGCTGAAGCCAAGTCTATTATCGATGCAGCAAAAATACAAGCAAAGGAAATTGAAGACGAAGCAAAAGCTGAAGCACAATCCCTTTCTTCAGAAATGCAAACCCGTGCTGAGAGAGAAAGTGCTCAACTTTCTGTAGAAGTTGTAGCATCTGCCAAACAGGCCAATCAAAAACATCTTTTAATAGCACAGAGAGAGGAATTAGATGAAACATGGGATTCAATCAAGAAATCTGTTTCATCTCCAAATCTTGAAGGCCGTTCTGCTATTCTAAAGTCTCTTTTATCTGAAGCAAGTAAATCAGGTAAAGGAATGTTACTAAGGCCAGTTTCTACAGATCGGAAGGAACTAGAAAAGGGGAATTTTAGTTTAGGAGAAGATATCGAGGGCCTAGGGGGCTTCGTACTCGAATCCAAAGACGGTTCCATTGTACTCGACTATAGATTCGATAGCCGCTTAGAAAAGGCATGGCAAGATAATTTAGGTCTAGTTAATAAGACTTTATTTGGTAATTAAGTGGTGTATTTATGGTAAGAGTAGCTAGTGGAAGATCTAACATATACAATGCTGCAGCGCGTGCTAAAGCACGTAAAGCATCTTTGATTGATCCTACTAGAATGCTACAATTACTTCAATTAGGTCCTGAATCAATAGGAGCAAGTATTGGTGAGTTAGGATATCGGAATGAAATGGATATTTATGCGTCCAGAATGAGTGGTGCAGATGCCGTAGAAGCGGCTTTGGTACACAATTTAGACAATGATCTATCTGAAATTCTTAGATTCTGCCAAGGCCCCCTAAAGTCCATTGTATCAATTTACATTGAGCGTTTTTCTTATGAAAAGGCAAAAACTGTACTTCGCTCGGTAAATGGAGGATGCTCAGATGACTTAATTGAATCTCAAATATTGCCTTCAGAAAATCCAATGAATACAGCTTGGCTCGATATCGTAAGAAATACCGAAACCGTCGCAGAGGCTGCTAACGCAATGTCAGGAACAGAGTGGGGTAAGGAATTGTTGAAATTAGAAGGTACAAATCCATCCCTCGAAGAGATGGAAGATGCTCTTGATAGACAATACTATGCCAACGCATTAAAGATATCAAAATCAAAAGATTCCAATATACATTTGATGAAATATATTAGAACTGAAATAGATCATCGTAACATAATTAATCAATTTCGTGAATTACGCCAGAATATTTCTCCAGAAAAGCGTACACAAATGATTATTCCAGGCGGTAGGATTCAACAATCCGTTATGGTACAAGCCTCACAGGCAACCACACAAGAATCTTTACTAGATATACTTAGGAGAAGTATTTATTTCGATGATGAAGGCTTTGAGGAAGCATTAATTGAATCTAAAAATACTCAATCATTAGATTCAATTGCTTCTTTACTTACTCATAAAAGGCATGCTATTTTGAAACGATTTGCCTATCTTAATCCTGTTTCTCCATTCCCTGTGATATACTATATTGAAAGAAAAGTATTGGAAATACAAAATCTTCGTCTTCTTGTGCGTGGTAAGACGATTGGACTAACATCCGAGGTTTTAGAAGCGCATATGGATTTTTGAGGTGAATAATATGGAAATAGCAGTTGTTGGCTCTCTTGACTTCACTCTTGGATTCCAGTTAGCGGGAGTTTTGAGATTACATAATCCAAAAAATACCGAAGAGACAATTTCAATAATGAAAGATCTCTTAAATCAAAAAGAAATAGGAGTAATCGTTATTGATAACTCCGATTTATTAGAACTCCCTGAAAGATTGCGAATACAACTTTCAGAGAGCATTACTCCCACAGTATTGGGAATAGGTACAGAAGAGGATAATACCCTCAGAGAGTCGATCAAATCGGCACTAGGAGTCGATTTGTGGAAATAAATCCTAGGAAAAAATAAATGGAAGTGAATTAAAAATGAGTAAAGAAAAAGGAGTAATTTATCGTATTTCTGGTCCAGTAGTAACAGCAATAGGAATATCGCCAAGGATGTATGAAGTTGTACGAGTAGGAGATGAAGGTTTGATGGGAGAAGTGATTGAGTTGCATGGTGACCAATCAGTAATTCAAGTGTATGAAGAAACTTCAGGAGTTAGACCAGGAGAGCCCGTGATAAGGACAGGTCAGACATTATCTGTTCAATTAGGGCCGGGTCTATTGACAAAAATTTATGATGGGATTCAAAGACCTCTCCCAGAACTTGAGAAAACAATGGGTGTTTTTATTACGAGAGGAGTAGATGCTGATGGTCTCGATTTAGAGAAAAATTGGCAGTTTAAACCTACCTTAAAAAATGGAGATAGCGTTTCTCCAGGAGATATAATAGGGACAGTACAAGAAACCTCTACTATTGAACATAGAGTTATGATACCTCCTGGTATTTCAGGAAAAATAAAGGAAATCAAATCTGGTGAATTTAATGTTACTCAAACGATATGTACACTAGATGATGGAAATGAAATACAAATGATGCAGAAATGGCCAGTAAGAACTCCTCGACCATTTACAAAAAAGCATGCTCCAGAAGTTCCTTTACAAACAGGTCAGAGGATTCTTGATTTCCTTTTCCCATTGGCAAAAGGAGGTACTGCTGGTATCCCAGGTCCTTTTGGTTCAGGAAAAACAGTTACCCAACAACAATTAGCCAAGTGGTCTGATGCCGATATTGTAGTGTATATTGGATGTGGAGAGAGAGGTAATGAGATGACCGAAGTTCTTGACGAATTCCCTCATCTGATGGATCCAAAAACTGGAGAGGCTCTGATGAATCGTACTACAATGATTGCTAATACTTCTAATATGCCTGTTGCGGCTAGAGAAGCCTCAGTATACACAGGAATAACTATTGCAGAATATTTCCGAGATATGGGCTATGATGTTGCTCTGATGGCGGACTCTACTAGTCGTTGGGCAGAAGCAATGCGAGAAATCTCATCCAGACTTGAAGAAATGCCTGGAGAGGAAGGATATCCTGCATACTTATCTAGCCGTTTAGCAGAATTCTATGAAAGGGCTGGCCGTGTAGAGACACTTTCTGGCGGAGATGGATCAGTTTCTGTTATCGGTGCAGTTTCTCCGCCTGGTGGAGATATTTCTGAACCAGTTAGCCAAGGAACTCTGAGAATTGTAAAAGTTTTCTGGGGTCTAGATGCGGGCCTTGCTAGACAACGTCATTTCCCTGCAATCAACTGGCTTAGCTCATATTCATTATATCCTCCATCATTAGATCAGTGGTATAGAGATAACATAAAAGCCGATTTCCCTGAAGTAAGGACTCAAATAAGTTCACTTTTACAAGTAGAAGCAGAGTTACAAGAAATCGTTCAATTAGTTGGTTCTGATGCACTTCCAGTAGACCAACAACTAACTTTGGAAGTTGCTCGTATGATTAGAGAATTTTTCTTACAGCAAAATGCATTCCATGATGTAGATACTTACAGTGATCTAAAACTGCAATACACAATGGCTAAAGCTATTCTTTCATTCCAGGAAGAATCTAAGAAAGCACTCGCAGGAGGGTCAGCGTTAGAGGATGTAGTGAATGTCCCTGCAAGGACAGATTTAATGAGAGGCAGATTTGAATCTGGTTATGAAGATCGAATAGAAGAAATGCTAGAGGAAATGACTAAACAAATTTCTAATACTATGGAGGCCAATTGAGGAGTGATAAAAATGACTGGAAAAGAATATAGAACAATTACTGATGTGAAAGGACCTTTAGTGTTCTTGAATAAGACTGAACCTGTTGCATTTGGAGAAATCGTTGAATTACGACTTTCCGATGGTACTTTGAAAAATGGACAGGTTCTAGATACTTCTGATGATCAAGTTATTGTACAGGTTTTCGAAGGTACTGCTTCAATAGATAAACAAACAGGTATCAAATTTCTTGGAGATGTATTCAAATTACCTGTCAGTAAGGATATGATAGGCAGAATTTTGGATGGTGCAGGAAGGCCTAGAGATGGAGGGCCATCTATAGTTGCTGACGAAATGGCGGATATTATTGGCGCTGCCATAAATCCTTATTCAAGACAAAGCCCATCTTCTTTTATCCAAACAGGGATATCGGCTATAGATGCTTGTACTTCACTGGTAAGGGGGCAAAAATTACCAATATTTAGTGCATCGGGATTGCCGCATAATGATATTGCACTACAAATTGCTAGACAGGCAAAATTAGTGGATAGCGATGATGATTTCGTGGTAGTATTCTGTGCAATGGGAATTACAGCAGAAGAATACAATTTCTTCGTACACGATTTAGAAAGAACAGGAGCTCTTGAAAATGCTTGTTTGTTCGTCAATCTCGCAGATGATCCAGCTGTTGAGAGATTAATCACTCCTAGGTTGGCATTAACTGCTGCAGAATATCTAGCATTTGAGCATGATTATCACGTTTTAGTCATATACACTGACATGACAAACTATTGTGAATCATTACGTCAAATTGGTGCAGCACGTGAAGAAGTTCCAGGTAGAAGAGGATATCCTGGTTACATGTATACAGATCTAGCAATGCTATATGAGCGTGCAGGATTAGTTAAGGGGAAGAAAGGATCAATTACTCAATTCCCTATATTGACCATGCCTGGAGATGATATTACTCATCCAATACCAGATCTTTCGGGATATATCACTGAAGGGCAAATAGTAATTTCACGTGAATTACATCAAAAAGGAATTTATCCTCCAATAAATGTTCTGCCCTCTCTATCTAGGTTGATGAATGCAGGTATTGGAGATGGAAAGACACGTGAAGACCATAAATCAGTTTCTGACCAATTGTATGCAGCATATGCCCAAGGAAGGGAGTTAAGAGGTTTGGTTGCTATTGTGGGTGAAGATGCTCTGAATGAACGTGATCTGCAATTACTCAAATTTGCTGATATTTTTGAAAATCAATTCCTTAGACAAAGTAGAGATGAAGATCGATCTATAGGAGAAGGTACGCTTGATTATGCATGGGAACTACTTTCTAATATAGACACCAAATATCTTGTCCGTCTAGATCAAAAATGGATTGATAAATATCATCCAAATGAGAAGAAAAAATGATATTTAAAGAAATTTCGGAGATGATATAGATGGCACTAGATATTAAGCCCACAAGATCAGAATTAATCAATTTGAAACGTAGGATAAAACAAACTTCCAGTGGATATAATCTTCTAAAAATGAAAAGAGATGGCTTATTTTTTGAATTCAGGACATTACTTGCTGAAATGATTGCTGCAAGGGAAGAACTCGTAGAAACATACAGAGACGCACTAAAATCAATTGCACTGGCATCTTCAATCGAAGGGGGTTTAGCTGTAAAAAGCGCTGCAATAGCTGCAACTTCCGGGCCAGAGGTGATGGTATCAAGGAGGAATATAATGGGTGTAGTAGTCCCAAAGGTAGAAGGAACTAATCTTACTACTACTGTTGAAACGAGGCCTACTGGAATAATCGGAGGCTCTCCATATATTGATGAGTCAGCAGATTCTTATTCCATCTTAATATCGAAAATTGTTAAAGCCGCAGAAATGGAAGCCACATTAAAGAGACTATTAGAAGAGATTGAAGCAACAAAGAGAAGAGTTAATGCTCTAGAATTTGTGGTTATACCTGAGATGAAAGAAGCTCAGACATTTATACAATTAAGATTAGAAGAAATGGAAAGGGAAGAAACATTCAGACTAAAACGCTTCAAGAATAAGTGATTTAAATTGAAATAGTGATTATTTTAGTGAGAGGTATCTTATCAGTCAACATTGGCGGAGGATATAAGGAGGTATCTCTTAATGAAAGCTCAAGAATCTATATCTCTCGATACTGAGACATGGAATAATCAAGAATTCATGGAGGTTATCGCTTCAAGATATTTTATATTGGGTCAGGAAACTAATCAACAATCCTCATGGGAAGTCAGAAGTCCAAGTGATATGGAAATTGATGAATGTTTAACTCTTCTAAATAATCATTTAGAATCATTAGGGCTAATAGGTATATTAAGTAGTGAGGGAATACCTGTATTGAGTATAATCAATTTACCAATTTCTCCAAATGTTTCTAGTACATTGCAGCAATTTTTAATTTGGACTCTCATGTCTATTTTTCTGACTATAGTTGGTGCTGAATGGCTTGGGTTATATGATGTTGGTAATAGTATTCTCGATGGCAATATCCTCCGTCAATCATTGTTTTATTTCACATTTCCAATAATCTTTTCTTTGCTGTTATGCAGTAATTTAAGATACTGGATGGCTAAATATTTTGATATTGATAGTGGCCATATTATTCCTATAATATTTCCAATCTTATATCCGACATGGCCTTTTGGTTTAACTGGTATTTTATCTCAAAAAAGAATAGATAACATACCATTTCCAAATCGTAAAAAATTAGCCATTATTGAGTCAATATTGCCAATATCTATTTTCTTCTTGGGTTCTATTTTTACTATGATAGGACTAAAGATGACTTCAAATGAGCCGCCAGATTTAGACAACTCTCCTATAATATTTGATCTAAATCCCTTTACTCAAACCTTTGCTTCTTTAATGTTTGAAAATTATGAATTAAAATTACAATGGTTACATCCTATTGGAATAGCAGGAATAGGACTTTCAATGATTGGTTGGATTCTTTTGCTACCTATTCCTGGTTTTCCTGGTGATAGATTATTATATTCTATTTTCGGACCAAATGAAATGTCTAAAGGAAGCCTACAAACTACTTTATTTATCATATCTCTTGTAATCATGATGTTTATCTTTGCCTTTGTTGATTATTTACCTTGGTTATTCCTGATTGCTTTTTCTACTTGGCAACGTTTTAGTCCTGAGAATAGCATTATTCCATTTATAGTAAACCAAAGCACTGAACTAAGTAAAAACTTTAAGTCCAATATCATTATTCTACTAGTTTCTGTAATGATTATTGGATTTCCAGGGTTCGCCCCCATTACAACTTTAGAAGAATACGATTCTGGATTATCAACAAGCAATTGGGAAACAGACATGGAAATTCCTCAATTTGGAGTGGAAAACATAACTTTGGACATTCGTCCAAAAGGAATTTTGCCTGTTTCTGGATTTTTACAGTTTAGTATCGAAGGAAGTCAGTCAGAGAATTGGGCATTAAACTCCACTTGTGAATGGTCTAATTTTTGTCATTTTAGTAATATAACTCAAAATAATAACCAATTAATAACAATAACAATACATGCACCAAATTATTCCTTCGAAGAAAAATTTTATTTAAGAATAATTATTGATGTTAATGGTTATGAAGAAGAACACATGATTTTTTTATACAATAACTTATATTCAGGCCCAGAAAATGTTTTCTGGGAAATTTCTGAAAATACTAATAATCCTATAATTTGTACAAAACTAAATATTATCTCAGGAGATAAGGGTAATTTGTCTCTGACAAATCCATTCTGGAACTTCATAAACTTTTCAATCGTGTATGAAGGGATAAGTGAGTTATGTTTAATCGGTCACGAAGGAGCTTTATTCTCTTCAAATGATGTTGATCAACAATTCCGTCGTTATGGTCCGAAGATTCAATTTATCAGAGAAAACAATACTACACTTGAGTGGTTAATGCCAATAAAAAATACTGAACCTATTGTATATGTTTCCGGTACTGAGTGGAAAATTCCTTCTTGGCTAAATTCAGAAAATAAACAATACTCTATTATTTATGGTTCTAAGAACCCGTCTTTTTGTAAATCAAGTGATGTAGTAACAGAAGTAGGTTCAAACTGGACTTTACCTTTGGAAGAATATACTCCAATAAAATTCTCAAAAGGTGAAATAGTTAATGGAACAATTATCATCCCTTCTTCTGGTTGGATAATGATATGTGATGGCATTATTCCAATTCATAAGTATATTATTGAAGAGGGATTGGATGTTATAATTAATCCAGGATCAATTAATAATAGAATAACTAATAAATCGTTTACAGTATATAATAGAGAAAATTTCTCAATCCCAGTCTCGGTAGAATTGTATGGCGATTCAGTTAATGTTGGTGCTTGGGATGAATACTATGTACCAAATAATATTGATTCTTTTGGAGAAATAGAAATAATATTGGATGAAGAATTTAACAACTCTTTGTTTTATGTATCATGGATTTCTATTGATAAAAATAATTTGATTATACACAATTCTGTAAGGTGTCCAGTAAACGGGTGTTAATATTGAGGATTGCAATTTTAGGAATCGGCTCTATTGGAGGAATGTTGCTTGGAGCTCTCGCTGATTCAGGTGTCGAATTAATAGCCGTATCCAAAGGTTATATGGCATCACAAATTTCAGAAAGAGGATTAACATTAAACACTCCAGAAGGGACAGTTGAGCATTTCCCATCTGAATTATTTACAGTAATTGACAGCGAATCTATCCCGATACCTATTAATTTGGCCAACTCTTGTGATTTCGCATTAATTTGTGGAAAAAGCCACTCTACTCCTATACTCACTCAACTAGCATCTGAATTATTGTCCAAAGAAGGAATTGCCATAAGTCTGCAAAATGGTCTCGGCCATTCTGAATATCTTTCAAAAAAAATTGGACAAGGGAACGTATTGGGTTGTACCATAACTCATGGTGCTTGGAGAGATATGAATTCTGTACATTGGGCAGGCAGGGGAAACATCATTCTTGGATCATTAGAAGGTAAATCTCCATCTCCTAAAATCAATGATTTTATTTCATTGTTAGAATCCTCTAATCTTTCTCCAAGGTGGAGTGAAGATATCTACAAAGAAATTTGGATTAAGTTATTAATCAATATAGCAATAAATCCAATTTCTGCAATAACAGGTTTAAGAAATGGAGAAATTTTAGTTCGGAATGATATTTGGACTCAATCTTGCTCAACCATGCTGGAAGCATCAATAATTGCCAAATCATCGGGAATTGATGTAGATTATGAAGATTTAATTTATAAGCTTAAATCAGTTATTAAATCAACTGAAAAAAATCGTTGTTCGATGTTACAAGATATAATGAATGGTAAAAAAACAGAAATTGATTCATTGTGTGGGGAAATAGTTTTTAGGGGAGAATCTTTAGGAATACCGACTCCTCTCAATTCAATGCTATATGCGATTATAAAGGGAATTGAAGATAACACAAAAATTGAATAGTTTAATTTTATCATTTTTGACATTTTGGACAGTAAAATGTTGATCTATTTGATTGAATAATCCTTTTTATTATTCCATTACATGATTCTTTGAGGCAGTCTTCTCCTTCTCTACCATATACTACAAATGAGTTAGGAAAATAGCCCAATGCATCATCTCCCTCAACGCCTCTAAAATCCTGTAGAGTTGAACCTCCTGCATCTATCGCTTCTATCATCACTGAATGAATTTCAAACACTAATTTCTTTATTCTTTCACCAACTCCATTTTTTTTAACTAAAGTTTCAGCTTTCCTCTTTGGTGATATTCCTGCCCGGTTTAGTATTTCACAAACGTAAATATTTCCTAAACCTGCAATTATCTTCTGATCAAGTAATGCATTTTTTATGGGTATTTTTCTTTTTAATTTATCAGAAAGAATTTCTGGAGTCAATGAATCAGGCATAGGCTCAGGCCCAATACTCTTCAATAATTTATGCTCATTTTGTTTTTTAGTATCAAAAATATCCATAATCCCAAATCTTCTATGATCAGAATAAACGCCCTTTCCTCCATCGTCAAGATGAATCACTACCCAATCATGAGGGCCTTGTCCACTACCTATTTCTCCTCCATAGTTAAACCTTCCAGGAACTGCTTCTTTGCCATCTCCAATTAGCGTCCATCTTCCACTCATTCCTAAGTGACATAGCCAAGTTTTTCCTCCTGAAAGCCTAATCAACAAATATTTTGCTCTTCTTTCAATTTTCAATATCTTCTTCCCTTTCATTATTTCGTCAAATCCATTAGGGAAAGGAAAACGCAAATCCTTTCTTCTTAATTCAACGTCAACTATGACTCTATCTTTCAAATGATTCTCAAGCCCCTTACGCACAGTTTCGACCTCTGGCAACTCTGGCATATTTTGCCGTAATAGTACTACTCAATGATTATAACTGTTAATCCACTCATTTCATCTTGCAATAAAATAACACATGTTGTTCTTCTAGGCCTTTCAAATCAATTTTTTCGATAATATCTAGATTAGATTTTTTTAGTATATCTTCAGCCTTTTCATATTGTATTTCTAGACTACCATCCGCTGCTCTTTCGCTGGCAGCTTTGAGGCTAAGGAGGCCAATACCTTCATTTTTTAGAAAAATTTCGGCTGTTTTTACAAATGTTTTTGCTTGATCGGATATGCTCAAGTCTTGATGCATCCAATCCACTTTTTTATTCACAAAAGGTGAGATTTGTGCGATATCTCTTGCATCTGCAAGGACAGGGACTATGCCAGGTCTTATTTCCGATAATTTCACCAGTTCTCTCATCATTCTTGAAGAGATGTCAATGGCTATTATTTTCCCTCTGTGATGATTTCCAGATCCGCATACGCAATCATGAATATGGCTAACTGTTCCGCCAGTTGAAGAACCTAGGTAGAGACAATCATTACCGGGCTGTGGAATAATTCTTGCAGGATCCAATTTGGTTCTAAGCAAAGAAGCAGCAATTTTTGATTTAGTGGGATCCCATAAACGCCATTCATTCCTACCATCTCTCTTTCGACGTTCTTTTCGTACCGAAACACCTTTCACAGCGTTTCTAGTCCATATATTCCTCCCCTCTTTTCTCGCACCCCATCCTAAGGAAATAATTCTTCGCTTCATAATTTCATTTCCTTATGGGTGGTCTTGGAAACTTGCTAATTATTTTTTCAATATCATTGTTAATCTTAGAGATTTCTTTGTCTCCCCAAGGGATTCCTCCAAAATGGTCAATTCTAACAGCAATGCTTGCTTTTCCAGCAATAAATCTAGCTACCTTCCCCCTTACCCATCTTGGAGATTTTCCTACTTGAGGTAACGAAAATAATATAGATCCATGTTTTGGTGGGGATGCTCCCTTTCTATGCGCTGCCATTGCGGCATGCGCACCTAGTACCTGTAACGAACCTGATGGCATCCTAGCTAATCTCTCCCTACTTCCAGCCAAAACTAGCAACTTCGATGCACTCAAGGGCCCAATTAAAGATGAAAGAGTTGGCATATAATCTAGAGTAAGTATTCTGATTGCATCTTCATGTTGCTTCATTCTTTGTGTCAAATCAACCACTGATTGACAATGTTTTTTCAATGATTCCCATTCAACTTCCGAGGGCGAAAATAATGGTTGAGTTGTTTCCAAAAGATTTGCCGCCGAAGAAATAGATTCAGATTTAACTATGGAGTTGATAATTTCTTTCCGATTAGTATCCAAATTTATCTCTGTCAAGAATAATCCAATCCATTCGACACATCTGGATTCACTCGTAGTCCAAGCAGATCTAATTTCATTTGCCGATGAAACCAACATGTCTAATCTTTTATCCAAATCTCCTGAAGATTCAGCAATCTTCATTTTTGTCATTTTTACGGTCGCTTCATCAAATATTTTTTGTTGATTTTCATTATATGATGGCCAATTAATATCATCTAAATGGCCTTCTGGACATACTTCAACATCATCAAATCTTTCATATAAAATTCTTGCCTCCGGACTCATTCTACCTTTTTGTAACAACAATAATCGTCTTACCAAATTTGGAACAGTTACATCTGATGTCCAATATATTTCATCAATAATTAACCCCTCATCATCAATTAGACGAGATAATCTCCAGTCATAACAGATTCGCACATACCTCCGAGGAGTTATGCCGCTTGAACAGTACGGAAGAATTATGTTGATAGAAGTAATGAATAATGAATACTCATTGGGCTAATTATGGATATTAAACTTGTTGGGATTGTAGCAATCGGAGGAGCAATAGGGGCTGTATCGAGATATTCCATTCCCTCCTTATTCCCAGGACATTATGGAATTTCTAATACTATCGTAATTAATTTAATTGGTTCTTTATTTCTAGGTATCCTATTCGGTGCAATTTCAGCCGGTTTAGATATTAGTGAAGAAACAGTACTTCTAATTGGAACTGGATTTTTGGGTGCCTTTACGACAATGTCGACTTTTGCTCTAGAAAGCGTAGAGTTGATGCAAGAAAATCAATTCATGGCCATTATGTATATTTTTATTTCTATTTTCGGAAGTATATTTCTCGCATGGGGAGGCTATTCTGTAATGATTAATTTTATGCAATAGAATACCAAAAATGGTACTTCTAATAGAATCATTGAATAATAATCATATTGACCGCTATTTGGCCTTAGTAATATAAAGGAGTTAAGATTTAGATGTTTTGTCCAATGTGTGGTTCACTTTCATTTCCTGATTCAAAGAATAATATCAAATGTCCGGACTATAAATGCGGATATGAAGGACCATTATCTGGACCAGATGGTAAGGGAGGAAAATTCACTGACCCAATGTCAGGGGAAGAAATCGACTTAACAAATGCAACTGCAAAAAATGCAACTAAATCACTCAAACATTTGACTGAAGTAGTTGAAGAAGAAGTAGCAAGGGGAACTTTGAGAGTAGGAGACTATATATGCCCTAACCCCAAATGTCAAAAGAATAGAGTATATGTATGGATGCAGCAAACGAGATCCTCGGATGAGCCTGAAACCAAAATGTGTACCTGTGAAAGCTGTGGTAAAAAATGGCGCGAATATCAGTGACTTTTTTATTAAAATATTACGAACTATCAATAACCTCCTACTATGACGTCATAAAGTAAGGTGCTATCATGCTAAGAGTAACTGCTAAACAACAACTGATGAGAGAGATTGTAGAACTTCTCTCAGTTTTGACTGAAGAAGCAAAGCTATTGTGGAACGAAAAAGGATTACATGTAACTGTAGTAGACGGTTCTCATGTAGCTCTTCTTTCTGCTACAATAGCCGATGAATGTTTTGAAACATACGAGGTAGAGAAAGTAGAAATAGGATTAGAATTAGGTAAAATGCGTGATTTATTAACTCTAGCAGGGCCCAATGATTTGGTAGAATTAGATTATGATGAATCAGTTGGAGCAATAAATGTAAGAGTAGGAGAGGTGCACAGAATACTTAGAGGAATAGATCCAGCGACTATGAATAATCCCAATATCCCCAATTTAGAATTCAATCACAAAGCTACTGTCGGCTCGGATAGACTTTCAAGATCATTGAGGGCTGCTAAGTTTGTCGGAGAGATAGTTGATTTAAGTCTAGAAAAAACTCATATGACAGTCTCAATAACAGTAGAAGCTGGAGAAGGCGTAAATGTTCGCTTTGAGTCAGGAGAATTAAGTGAATTGGTGTGTCCTTCTCCTACTCAATCTTCATACTCTTTACAGTTTTTAGATCCTCTCACTAGGAAATTAGCTAGTGGCCTAACTGAAGATGTATCTCTGGAATTTCAAGAAAAATATCCACTTAGGCTAACATGGAATAGTAATCAAGGTGGTGCAAGTTGGACGTATTTCTTGGCTCCTAGAGTTACTAATGACCCGTGAACTCTTGAATGGTAACGCCGTGCCAATCAAAGATGGACTACACTACATGTGTCATTATTCCTAGCGTTAGGAATCATGAGGAATTAGATATTGTACTAAAAGGTCTGAATAAACAAACATATGAGGGACAAATAGAAACAGTAGTTGTTGGCCCAGCAAATGACCCTGGAAAAGACGTGTGTCTAGAGAATAATATAAGATTCATTGATGACGAAGGTTCGAAAACTAGAGCAGATGCATGCAACATAGCAATCAAATCTACAAGTTCAGATCTGATACTATTCACTGATGATGATGTTATTGTCCCAAAAGATTGGGTTAAGAAATTAGTATCATGGTTTGAAAACGAAGAAGTTAGTGGAGTAGGAGGGCCTAATTTCGCCCCAGTTGATGAATCAACGTTGTGGCAACAAGTAATTGATGTTGCATTCTGTAGTACAATTTTTACTGCTGGAACTAATTACGGTAAAGTAGGTAAGGAAGACCTAGATGAAGTTAACCAACTTCCTGGAGTTAACTGCGCATACAGGCGCTCAGTTATAGAAGAAGTGGGGGGTTTTGATAAGGGAGCAATTGGAGCAGAAGATGTAATGCTTGATCACAGAATAAGGCTAACTGGGAAGAAATTGTGGACTGACAGAACTGCTATAATGTGGCATCGAAGAAGAGACTTACCAAGAGTTAAGAAACAAATTAGGAATTATGGTTTAGTTAGAGCTTTGGCAAGTCACCAATACCCTGAACTAAGAGCACCTACTCATACAGCAGTTGCATTTTTTCCTCCAATTGTTATAGCAGCATTCGGATTCTTTTTCTGGGGTTTAGTAAATGGAGGAATGGCGTGGCCTGATTTTTGGGACATTCGATTGTCGACAGTACCTATGGGGCTACCGAGGTTGGGAGTTCATACACTACCAACCCTTATTCTATTGTATAATCTATTAGCGTGGTATGGATCTTGGAAGGGAAACTCTCCAAGTAAAACAAAGAAAACCATTTTTTTGTCCTCAATAGTAACTTATATATTACATTGGAACTATGGAATTGGAGTATTAACTGGTTGGATTAGAATCTTAACAGGAAAATCAGGCCTTCAGATAGATGATAGATCACGTTAAAT
>QQRX01000015.1 GCA_003602595.1 Candidatus Poseidoniales archaeon
TTTTCATTATTCATTGCATAAAACCACAATTCAGCCTCATATGCCATTCCTTTGTATAAGCCTGCTGAATTATGTCCCGAACCTAAGGCAGTCCCTGCAACATGGGTGCCATGTCCAGTAGGATCATGTGGATCGCCATCTGGACAATTGTTGTTGTTGTCAGTTGAAGCCGAGATAACGGTTTTTATTCTACCTTGGAAATCGGCATTTATTGTTGGATTTGCGGCATCGCATGTGGCAATAGAACTACATTCATTCGCGTTATCTAAGCCTCCATCTGCTACAGCTATTATAATGCCATCACCAGTTAAAGTATTTACAGACCCCCCCATGTAACCTGGATCCCATAATAAATCAGAGTGTACTATATCAGCAGCTTGGTCATCATAAGTTACATCTGGATATTTTGGTTCAATCCATTCTACAAAGGGTTGTTCGGACAGCCATTCAATTTGTTTCTCATCGACAATAACAGAGGAATATACTCCCGAAAGCATATTTATTTCGATTCCCTCAGAAAGTAAATTATGACCTTCATCATCGCCTGATAGTACTAAATTAATTAGATATCTATCTTTGTCCATCAACTGACCAAAATTAGCTCCATTAAGTATTGGAATAATATCTGGAGCTAATTTGTCAGTATTATCCAGACGGAAAGCTCCTATTACACCATAATCTGATAAGGTCATTGGAGACATTTTTGGCACATTACAATGGAATCCTTGAGGAGGAAGATATGAAAAGCAATCAATTCCAATAGACTTCAGTTGTTCTTTCCAATCAGAAGGCACAGGATATTCATGAGCAAGGACGTGCCATCCATTAACTATCGATTCATCAGTTACGTCTTCCCAATAATCAATTGGTACATAATGGGCTGTCCTGTAAAACAACCATGCCTCTCCCGCAACCTCCTTGTCAAACCATCCATGAGATGGGTCAGAAGTATCTTGTAAGCCAATAGGGTGCTTGTCCGGTATATAGATAATTGATTCTTTTGATTTTGAATTTTGACTTTCTTCTTGTAAACTAGGATAATCGATAGATGTGACCAATGTAAGTACTGGAGGTAGTAAAAGTATGAAAGTAATCAATAATGAGAGAGATGATTTGGCCCTGCTCTCTCTACCCATGTATCTCCTACGTAGTAGGAGGACATTAAAATTACTGTTGAATTTATTTTTTTTGATGTTAATAATTTCGATATAGAAAAAAAAATTATTGGGTATTAGTAGTGCATTTAGGAGGCATAAATATATGTCTAGACTGTTACGGATAATCGTGAATGAAGGCCAAGATTCAGAAACCTCTGAAAGAAAGATAGATTCTGAGTTAGAAGATGAAAATAATTCAGAAAATATTAATCTTAAGGAAAATGATAATCAGATTATCGATAAAGAGTTGAAGAAAATTCGCGACAGAAGATTGAATGCTGATAAAACATTTCTAGTAAACACAATTAGGCCGAGAACTAGTGATGATTACACCTTGGTGTTTGGTGTTCTTGTTGGAATTATGTTTTTTGGGGGTGTTTTTATCGCATCTTCAGGAGCTGTGGCCTCCGACTCAATTGCAGTAGATGATGCACTATCAGGAACAATTTTTGATTCCGAAGATTGTACAGACAAAAGGGATGTAATGTATTTTGAAATATACTCCATTGATGAAAATATGAGAATTAAGACCTACAATGTAAATCCTGAAAAAACTACAATAATGTCTGTGGAAATGCAAAGTGACGAAAATGATACCGATAGATACTTTGGTGGACTTGGAAATCAAGAGGTTACTCTTTACTCGGAAAACATTGAGGATGGAAAATATAAAGTAAATATGACACTTTACATCTGGAATGAGGATGTTAATCTTTCACATTTGACAGAGGATCAATTATTGAATTATACAATACTTGGAAATCCTGCTGAAAATTTCTATAAAGAAGTTGAATTGCATATGGAAAGTAGAATAACAAATGAGATTCCACTGATAAAATTCATTACTATGGGGAAATATGGTAATTCTGAAATTCAGAAAATACCCGAAATTTCAGATGGAGAAGATAGGGCTTGCATGTCAGTCCAACAATTAGGCATATGGGGGTGGGCACTGATGGGGCTAGAATGGGCAGGAGGAAGAGAAACCGCAATGCTGACAGGAGGAAGTGCAGGAGTGCCTCCTTGGTGGTTGGCATCAGTTTCACTGGGAATGTCAATATTCTTCTTATGTGTTCAATACCCACTAATGCATAGACTATATCATAGAGATGTTGATGATTTGTTATCGGCAAGGCAAATGAAAAGATTAATTCAAAGAACCGTACAGAAATCTGCCAAAGAATTGCGGATAAAAATTGATCTAGAAGGGTTCAAGATACAAGATCGTAGTCTCTCAATTGATGCTTTAGTTCCCTATAAAACTAGTAGTAAAACCATAGTTGCACCCACAGAAGTAAAAACTAAGATGATTACAGATATTTTGGAAGAGTTTGCAATATTCGGAGAAATGCGGCCTATACAATTAAAATCAGTTTGTATGGATAAAGCCGCAAGTGATGTAACAAATATTGTAATTGATTCAGAGTTATTGGTTACTAATTTTGGAGAAATACCACTTTCTGAAGATTACAGTGATTTCTTTTCATCGATAGGGAAATTTGGGAAATTAGAAGAAGAGTTTAGGCGCGTAATGAAAAAATGGTTTAAAGAAAATAACTTGATTGATTATGGATCTGCGATAATGTCCGATAGTGATTCTGTTTTCATTAGGATTATTTACAGACCTCAACAGCGCTTTGCATATTTCCTTTTCAAGTCTAATTTCAACGAATTACAAAATGATTTATATCAATTATTAAGGAACAAATTGGATGATTACATAGGTGAAAGATCTCTAATAGTTAGTGCTAGGAACGAAAAATCAACTTTAGCAGATTACGCTAACCCAGGTAGAGTTGAGCAAGGAAGTGATGAGTTAACTGGAGAAGCAATGGTTGCTAAAAGAGGAGGTATTCCAGGAGCGCTTTTGCAAAATCCATTCATGGGAGATATACTATCATCAGTAGAATATGTGGCATTGAAAAATAGAAAGAGAATTGATAAATATGGATTTTGGGGCTTAATTGTATTTGTATGGATACCATTCATGGCTAGTGGAGTATTAGTAGGAGCTATGCTCGGACTTGTAGCGAGAATGCGGTTTGAGAGAGTTTTGGCAGCTTGTTTATTTGGAGGAACAGCCGCATCGATAACTTGGGCTTACAGCGCTAAAGGAATCATAGAATTTATGGAAAAATATCATGCTGAGGCTTTTATTCCATTCCTTATATTCTTAGTATTTGCATTTACCATAATCCATTTAAGAAACAATAAAAGGAGAAGAAGGGAAGAATTATTTAGAGACTCAATGGCATTTTTTGCAGGAAGTACTGATTCAACTTGAAATTAAGGGTGAAAGAATGAGAAAACTATTACGAATGCAAAACTTAGAACGTCATTACAAAACACCTGCAGGAACTGTTCGGGCTCTTGATGGCGTCTCTTTCGAAATTTCAGAAGGTGAACGTGTCATATTATTAGGTCCGTCAGGCTCAGGAAAAACGACACTCTTGAATTGTCTTTCAGCTCTTGATAGCCCCACTGGAGGAGATTATATATTCCTTGAAAATGAAGTTCCACGTAATAATTCCGAGAAAATGACTTCTTTTAGAAGAGAAAATATAGGTTATGTGTTTCAATTTTTTAATTTACTCCAAGACCTTACAGTTCTTGAAAATATATTATTGATTCAGGAATTATCAGGTAATAAAAATCCATCTAGAGCTAAGGATTTATTGGAGCTTGTCGGACTTGAAGACGAAATAGACCGTTTTCCTGGCGAGATAAGTGGCGGTCAGCAACAACGAGTTGCCATTGCTCGTAGTATAGCAAAGCGACCTACGCTCTTGCTTGGCGATGAATTGACTGGAAACCTAGATTCTGAAACTTCGAATAAAGTCATGGAAGTTTTAGTAGGGGCGTGCAAAAAGGAAAATATCACTTCTGTTTTTGTTACTCATGATGAAGGATTAGTCAAGTTTGCTACACGAGTTATTCGAATTGATAGTGGCAAAATAATCTCTGATGAAAAAATTGGTAGTTCAGACGATGGTTTTTGATTGGAGGTTTTTGAATGTCGAATCTACTCAATAAACGGTTAGCACGTAGTCTTTGGCGTACAAAAATCCGCCTCATTGCCGTTATCTTGATGGTGTTTGTCGGTGTTTTTGCAGGAATAACTTTCGGAGGTTATGCACACAATCTTGGCAATATGTATGATGCTATGCAAGCTGATGATGAAGAAGGTGCCAATCTTGCAGATCTTTGGATTGATAATCGTAGTACAATCTGGACTCCGGATCAGATTAGTAATTTCTGCGAATCCTTGGCCCATAATTGGGATTTGAACACCGTAACCCCGTTATCTCTTGATTCATGTGAAGGGAGAACTATCACCCAAGGAGCGATGTTTTACAGTAACGAAGATGGTGAACGTATCATTAATTCTCTGTGGCATGGAATCCCTCCCGATGCCAATACGGACCGTGTATGGATGCCTAAAGGAAATTCAGAAGGTCGTACTGCAGTCGCAGCTGATGAAATAGTCATAGATGCTCACGTCACCGAAGCCCTAAACCTCAGTATTGGAGATGCAGTAATTATTGGTGCAGGAAATATAACTGTAGAATTCAGCCTTGTCGGAATTGGTTACCATCCATTGCATGTCCTTATGGCTCCTGAAGGTTCATTATTTCCTCCTGAATCTGGCGAATATGTCGTCGGTTATCTTTCTGATACTGGAATGGCGAG
The DNA here is from genome assembly GCA_003602595.1 of Candidatus Poseidoniales archaeon. Taxonomy (GTDB): domain Archaea; phylum Thermoplasmatota; class Poseidoniia; order Poseidoniales; family Thalassarchaeaceae; genus MGIIb-O3. The sequence goes on from QQRX01000015.1 coordinate 4,848, forward strand.
ACTTACTGGTAATGCAATAGGCACTAGTAATACCATTATTTTGGATGTTGAAGGAACGCCTTCGTATGATTTACCCGATACTCAAGAATACGAAGGTATAGAAATTGATGCTGTGAAGATGATTGTTGAATCTACACTCAATGACACCGAGTTGGATGCAAGAGTTAGGGATCGTGGGCAAAATGAACCGGTTGAAATTATGAGACAAGATTTGGCTGGTGCCGAGCGAGCAACACTCCCCTTTACCGTAATGATTGCTTCAATTGCAGCAATCACTATTGTCTTGAGTCTGCAACGTCTAGTGCAAAGTCAAGCTAAAGAAATCGCAGTATTGCGTACTCTTGGAGTCAGACGTTCATCACTTATGCTTGGCTATCTTATTGCCCCTTTGGCAATTGGAGGAGTCGGATGTGCTTTAGGCGCATCAGCTGGACCATGGGGGATGAACGGAATGTTAGATTTCTATGAAGATCTTGTAGGTTTACCAATTGTTGAAAGGACCGTGCCACTTTCGATATATCTTTCAGTTATCATTTTAACCATGCTAGTTGTTTTTATTTCAGGAGCATTTCCAGCGGTGAAGGCTAGTCGTCTCGAACCATTAGAAGTGTTAAGTGGACAAAGTGAAATGCGTATTGGCTCTAACAATCTCCGTAAAATCACTTCATGGATGCCTACAGCGCTTGGTCTTTCGATTAGATCCAGTGTTCGCAAACCTATTCGGCTAATGATGACATTTGTCGCGGTCGGAATTTCCCTGATGCTTTTTGGTTCGATTCAAATGATGTCTGCAGGAATGGAAGATAGTTTTCTTGGTGGACTTGAGGAAGATCAAAATTGGGATATTCAAGTTTACATTATGCCAGATGCTGAAGAACCTGTTTTAGACTGGGCAGAAAATAACTCGGCTGATTACGAAATTATTATCGAAATGCCACTTGGTTTAGTTACTGATTCTGAAGATATCGAACGGAGTTTTAATCTTGTAGGTCTTGATTCTTTTCAAAGTGGGATGCGCCCAATCTCAATTAGTGAAGGAAATATGCCAAATGCTAATGGGACGCTACCGCAAGTAATGATGGATGAAGGAAGTATGCAGTTTCTTAGATGGAGTGTTGGCGAAAAGCATACTGTAAAAATTAATGGTGCACCACAAGATATTGAAATTGTTGGGATTTCATCTGCTGAGCTTGCTCGAACAATGTATTTTCTGCGAGAAGACTTAAGTGGGATTATTGGAGTTAATGCAACTTCTATCTACCTACAACTATCGGAAGGAGTGAGGGTTGATTCTCATTTAGGAGAGATTTCAACCGGTATCGTGGAACGGCAAACTCTCCTGGACGGCATTAATGATTTACTTGATCAACAAACTACAATCTTCCAAAGTATGATGTATCTTGGCCTTCTTTTTACCGTTGTAGTGATGTTCAATACGATGATAATGAATGTTGCAGAACGTGATTTTGAATTGGCTACATTACGAGTATTAGGAGCCTCCACGAAAAGCCTTGGCCTGATGCTTCTCTTTGAGAGTCTTCTAATTGGTATCATCGGAGGCATAGTTGGCGTCCTATTTGCCTATGGTGGAGCAATAGGCTTAGCTGCTTCATTTTCATCTTGGCAATTTATGATACCTGTCACTATTGTTCCGAGTGTTGCTTGGCAGTTGATGGCAGGCGTAGTTCTTATCTCAGTATTAATGACTCCAGTTGGAGTTTGGAGATTAAGAAGGATGGATTTAGTAGAGAAAGTAAAAGACCTATCTCAATGAGGCAAATATCATGCGGATTGTAACGTGGAATCTGAACGGCATTAGAGCCGCACATCGTAAAGGGTTGTATGATTTTATGAATAAAATTAATAGTGATATTTGGCTATTTCAAGAAGTTAGGGCTTTACCGGAGCAGATGCCTAAAGGTTGGCAACCAATAGGTGACTACGAGATCATTTGGCATCCTGCTAAGAAAAAGGGTTACTCAGGCGTTTCAACTTGGTCAAGAGCAGGAATTACAGAAGAAGGGCGTGGTATTTCTACTAGCATTGATATCGCCGACAATGAAGGAAGAGTACTTCATACAAAACATGGTAAATTGCATTGCATAAACATATATTTGCCAAATGGAGGGGCAAATATTGAAAGACAAGAATTCAAAGACCAATGGCTAGAAGATTTATTGATATGGGCAAAAAAATTTACATCAATGGATGAGCCAGTACTCTTGTGTGGAGATTTAAATATCGCCCATACCGAAAACGATATTTGGAATCCATCAGGAAATAGGAATACATCTGGTTTCTTGAAACATGAAAGAGAATGGTTTAGTAGATTTTTATCATCTGGGTGGCATGATTTGTTTAGAATGGAATATGGAGATATGAAAGGACCTTATTCATGGTGGTCTAACAGAGGTCAAGCTAGGGCTCTAGATAGAGGTTGGAGAATAGACTACATCCTCGCAAATGATGCCGCATTGAATATTTTTGAAAAGATTAGTGTACTCAGAGAAGGGGGTTTGGTGGTTTCTGATCATGCTCCTTTAATTGTTGATTTGTCAATTAAAAGTCATTGATGTCTTAATAAAAATGTTAATCATAAAAACGATACTTTTCAAGAAGATGGTTCTTAGCGCTTAATATGCCCGAAGGCCTCGAGAGTCGTCTTGATAGGATTTTACCCGGTGGAAAGGGCGTTTGGGTGCCTCTAGATCATGGAATTTCACAGTATCCAGAAGAAGGTCTAGAGAATATGGATAAAATAATTGAGCAACTAATTAATTCTCAGGTAGATGCCATTGTAATCCATAAAGGTGTTTTGAGTCATCAGATGAAAATTAGGCCTTGGAATAACTTTGTGTGTCATGTTTCTGCATCAACTGTGCATGGAGGAAATAGATCGGGAGAAAAAGTAAGTATTGCCACTGCAGAAGAGTGTTTGGATAGAGGAGCAATTGGAGTTTCTGGACAAATAAACATGGGAGAAGAAAATGAAGCAGAAATGATAATCGAAATGGGCGATCTTACAACAGATGCTTGGGCATTAGAGATTCCGGTGCTTGGGATGATATATCCTCGAGGAGAAAATCTAGTTATCTCAGATGATGATGAAACTAATGGTGTAGCACATGCAGCTAGATTGGCATGGGAAATAGGATGTGATGTAGTTAAAGTTCCTTGGACAGGGTCAATTGAAAGTTTTCGAAAGGTTACTAGATCTGTACCAATCCCAGTACTTATTGCTGGAGGTGCAAAGAATATTTCTTTCAATGAACTGTTAGTAATTGTTGAGCAATCAATTCAAGCAGGAGGAAGTGGAGTATGTATTGGAAGACAAGTTTTTGGCTGTGAAAATCCAAGTTTGAATGTTAAAGCTCTCCGTGCAGTTGTGCACGAAGGAGTGAGTGCAATAGAGGCAATGAAAATAATAGAGGACTAGAAATGGAACTTTGGTTAGATTGTTCTAATGAATATTCTGAAAAAAATTCTATTTATGCCGATAGGATTTGGGAAGGTGATTTACCTGATGTTGCAGAAATTTACCTGGAAGACGATAAGAGTCAAAATGAAGCTTACTCGATGATTGGGTTATCTCCTTGGATATTGGTTAGATGTAAAAATTGGAAAATGATACCACTGGAAAATCTAATATCAAGGTCTTTGGGGACTGGTACGAAAATAGCAGTTTCGATAGATGAAAAGATAGAGATTGAAGGTGCTGCATACGCACTTGAGCATGGAGTAGACGCATTACTGTTGCCTAACGATGATGAAATTTGGATTAAGGCAGTAAAAATAAGAGAGAATAAAACAACTGATGAACAAAAAAAGGAAAATGATGTAAGTAGGCTAAATGTGGCTAAAGTGACTTCGATTGAATCTGGAGGTTTTGGAGAAAGAGTTTGTATAGACCTAATTGAGAGATTGAAAGAAGGAGAGGGAATAATGGTTGGCTCGACCTCGAATGCATTGTGCCTTGTTCATGGAGAGACTTTAGAATCTGAATTTGTGCCTTCTAGGCCCTTTAGAGTGAATGTAGGCGCAATACACTCTTACATACTAGTGAAGGATGATGGGACAAAATACCTTAGTGAATTAGTCTCCGGTGAAAAAGTAAAAATCATCAATTGTGATGGAAATGAGAGGTATGCTTCAATAGGCAGAATAAAAATTGAAAGACGTCCTTTTTTGAAAATTTCCTACAGTAATGAACAAATAAAAGGTCAAATAATTCTCCAACAAGCGGAAACTGTAAGATTAATAGATAATTTAGGCAGAGCGGTGTCAGTAATTAATATCAAAATAGGAGATGAAATTTTAGTTATGCAGGACTCAAGAATGCGACATATCGGCAATGCTATTGAAGGGGAGATGAGTGAGATATGAAGACCTTAGGTGAAGGAGAGGCTAGAGGCGGAGTTTCTATATTACATGCACTCGGAACAGGAAAGGGGTGCTCAGTTGGAGTAAATTTACTTACAAGAGTAAAATTAGTTGATAAAAAATCTAAAAATTTGCAAGACGAACATAAGCTTCTTGATTCCGTGATAAAATGCTGGAAAGCTGAAGGATTTCCTCTTCCTAAAGAATATGGATGGGACATCTTCAGCGAAGTACCTATAGGACAGGGTCTAAAATCAAGTTCAGCTTTAGCATGTGCTGCAATTAAATCTCTTAACTCTGCATCTTGGACGAATTTAAATGACTTTGAAATTATTGATTTAGCAGTTAAGGCTCAAAAACAAGCAGGCTGCACAATTACTGGTAGTATTGATGATACATGGGGTGCAATTGCAGAAGGTTGGAAATTAATTGATTCAACTAAGAACGCTTCAGAATCAGTAATAATAGAAGGAGACATAGAACATTCTTTGTGCGTTCTAATTGCAATTAGAGGAAATAGGAAAAGAGACATAAAAGTAAATTCTTTTAAGGAATATAATACTCTTTTTGATAAAGCATTGGAATCCATAGAAAGAAGAGAGATTTTTGAAGCATTGACTACCAATGGAATGGGCGTTGCTGCTGCAAATGATGACGATGAAGCCATAAAAATATGCAATCTTTCCATTATTAATGGTGCAATAGCTGCAGGAATAACTGGCTCAGGGCCAGCGATCTGTATAATCTGTTATGAAAAGGAAGTTGAGAAATTATCTGGTATAATTAAAAGATATGATATGGATTTGATAAAAACTACATTTTACAGTTTCTCGGAGGAGGAAATATAATGGGAATGGGACTGGGAGATAAATTGCGTATTACTTTATTTGGAGAAAGTCATGGAAAATGTGTAGGCGTACTAATAGAAGGTATGCCACCAGGGACTGAAATTGATAATGAGAAATTAGCAAATGATATCAAAAATCGAAGACCAGGAAGAAAGGGATTGTCAACCAGAAAGGAATTGGATGAATGTGAAATATTATCAGGAGTTCATGAAGGTGTAGCAACTGGATGGCCCATATTACTAATTACAAAAAATTCAGATGTGAAGTCCTCTGATTATTCATTTTTACCAGATCAGCCTAGGCCAGGACACGCAGATATGGTTGAATACATACGCTCAGGAGGCGTTAATGATCCTAGAGGAGGTGGTTCTCAATCTGCACGTCTGACATTCGGTATTGTCGCTGCGGGAAGCCAAGTAAGAAATATGTTAGAAAATGTAGGATGGAAATGTGAAGCACATTTACTAAGAGTCGGAAAAATTTCTGCAAAACAGCTACTCGAATTGAACAAGGAAAGTTCTCCAGAACGAAGTGTCAATATGGAAAAATTGAATTGTAAAGATAAAGAAGCAGCAGAAAAAATGTCAGATTATTTAGAAGAAATAAGGATGAGTAAAGATACTATTGGTTCCGTGGTTGAATTATTAATTGAAGGTTTGCCGATTGGATTAGGAGAACCCTGGTTTGATGGTTTAGAACCATCATTGGCACGTGGATTGATGGCTATTCCCGGTGCTAGAGCAGTTGAATTCTCACACGGAGTAAATTCTTCCTTAATGCGTGGATCAGAGCATAATGATGAATGGATAAATGGTGAAGAAAAACCTACTCTAAAAAATTCAGGAAAGAAACTAGTAGATGGTGCTTTAGGAGGGCGTTCAACAGGATCGCCTATGAGTATTAAAATTCACTTTAAGCCACCGAGTAGCATTCCAAGAGAACAATTTACTTTACATCTTCCAAGTAATGAAATTAGATCTTTGAAAGTTGGCGGAAGGCATGACCCAGTTTTAGGCCCAAGAGCAGTCCCAGTAGTAGAAGCAGTTGCCATGTTGATAATAGCTGATTTAGGAATTATTGGAGAATATATTAAACATAATTAGTTGGTTTTTTTATCTCTAAATTGTTGTATCCTAAGTGGTAAATTAACAGCAAAAGATCCTGCAATTATCATAAAAATAACCATCGTACCTAAAGCGACACCATAAACACTGGTTAATTCAACACTTTCTCTAAGTCTATTAGCTGAGACGGGATCTATTACTCCAATCATTGCGGGAATTATACGATTAATAAATAATGTAAGTAGAGCAACAATACCGGCTATTGAAGGAGCAATGAGCAGAGATTTATGATAACGAGAAGTGATTTTCTGTATACCCATTACGTATACTTCTCCAGTTCTTATTGATGTATCGAGCATAGAAAATCTAATTATTCCACTAGAAAGTTCAATGAACATTACCAGAAATATTGCATATAATATGAGGAGGAATTTTTGAGCTATTTCTCCTTCTGGAAGAAAACTTAGACCGAATTCTACTTTGCTTCCTGCAAATCTTATCGTTACAATTATTAGCATACAATAAGAAATCAATAAGGCTCTTTGATCCCTTTGAAAAACGCCATACATTCCACCAATTAGTCCTATTCCAATTATTATGAAATGTAATAGTCCTCCAACAAATCCCAACCCAATCATATTGGAAATAGCAAACCATGCTGTTCCGGTAACTGGAGTTATCATGAAAGTTAGGAAACACAAGAGAACCAATGTGATTGATGAGGCCAATTGTAATGAAGTTACCATCCTATCTGGAGGAAGAAATTTCATTGAACTTATCACTGGACCTCCAAAGATTGATTCCACCCAACCAGGAACATGAACCTCAGGAATGGCATCTACAGGAATTTCTGTATTCTGTTTTTGTCGGCCAGCAGCGGCCTTCCTACTTGGAGCTGAAGAGCGGAGTGTGGTACTATCATACAGATGTGCGGTATCACTAGTTTTAGGTTTATTTTCTTCAGCCATCAAAACACCTCAAAATCCCCTAGCCCCAGTAAGGGCTGTATTCAGCATCATATCCGGCTCCCAATCCATTACGTACGCACCCAATCCTCTTAACTCTGCCATCAAAATATCTCTTTCAGTCTTTAGGACTTCATATCCAGTCCTATCTAATCTTCTAGCATCAAATTCAAATTCTAAGCTACTGGGCGATAATACTGTAACCTCAAAATTTCTTGATCTTAAATCTCTGACAGCATCAACTATAGTTGGATCTTCTTCCAAAGGAGATAGTAATATCACCGGACTGCCTCTATTGATGTGAGGCATTATTCGATTGGTCACAATCTTCAATGGAGTATTTCCTTTTGCCATTGAACCAGCTAATTTAGTTAATAAAACATACAATTGTTTTTTACCTGTGTCTCTATCTACAGAAGTTATTTCATCTCCATATAACACTAAGCCAACAGAATCTCTTCTGGCTAAGAAATATTGTGAAAGACTGGCTGCAGCTCTTGTGCTATAAACCAAAGAATTCCTGCTTACAGGGCCTGTTTCGCTTATTTTTCTACTATCAACAATTATTATGATATCACTAACAGCATCCTTTTCAAATTCATTTACCATCATTTTTCCATCTTGCCTAGCAGTAGCCTTCCAATTTACTTTCTTCATTGGATCTCCAGGAATATATTCTCTTAGATTATAAAAATTTGAACCTTCTCCTGGATTTCGAATATTAACTGCGCCAGTGAAAATTTTTGGAACTCTGCTCTTTATCATGGCGTCTTTAATATCTTCCATTTTGGGAAAAACAAGGAAATCTTCATACAAATGTATTTCTTTTTCATTATGAAATAATCCAAAGGCGTCCTGTACTCTTACACATACTGGTCCAATAGTATAAAATCCCCTCAATGGAGTTTCTATAGTGTAAGAAATCTCAGTTTCTCTTTGAGGCCCTAATTCCATCAATACATAATTAGCCCCCTTCTTTATTCTCATTACTTCCGGTACTCTATCTCGAACTTCCAGTACCTTAGATGTGTTAGATCTATTTTGAAGTCTTAAAGATACATCTATTTCACCATCTTCGAAAATTCTTGAAGAAGAGACTTTACGCATGGCCAAGATATTTTGTAGTTCTATTCCTTCATCATTCTGTGTATCGTCTATTCTTCTACCCGATGATGAAACATCTGCGTGACTGGTGCGAAATGCTGCCCATGTCAAAAAAGAAAGTAAAACTACTGCAACAGTAACCAATTGTTGATTTCTCAATACTAAACCTAGGAGATATAGAGCCACCGCTAAGGATGCGAACATCGCGGATTTTCTACTCCATGCCATAATCCCACCAACTCCGTAGAATATTCAAACAGTTGGAACTGGAACAGTTCTCAAAATTTCTTTGATTATGTCTTCAGTATTTACTCCTTTTATTTGATGTTCTGGTTTGAGTATCAAACGATGTGCTACTGCTAAATTAGCTATTGATTTTACATCATCGGGAGTCACAAAATCACGTCCTCTCATTGCAGCAGCCGCACGACTGGTTTTTAACAAAGCTTGAGATCCTCGAGGTGATGATCCCACTAAAACTTGATTATGTTCACGTGTTTGAGTAACTATTTCAACCATATACATCCTAACTGCTGGATCTACATATACATCTTCTATTGCTTGCTGCATTGCAACTACACGCGCTGGATCTGTAATGGTTTCAACTTCAACCGCATCTTTCTTTCTTGCAATACGTCGTGATAATATTTCATCTTCATCGGAACGACTAGGATAACCGACACTCATTTTGAACATGAATCTGTCAAGTTGAGCCTCTGGCAATGGATAAGTACCTTCTTGTTCGACTGGATTCTGTGTAGCCATTGTCAAGAATGGTGCTGGTAATTTATGAGTTACTGTACCAATAGTCACCTGCTTCTCTTGCATAGCTTCTAAAAGAGCTGCTTGAGTTTTTGGAGGAGCTCTGTTGATCTCATCGGACAAAAGGAGATTACAAAATATAGGCCCTGGTTTAAATGTAAATTCACCTTTCTTGGCATCATAGATATTTGTTCCTGTAATATCTGCAGGCAGTAAATCTGGAGTAAATTGTACTCTCTTGAAGTCACAACCTAGTGCATCGGCGAATGTATTGGTCATTAGAGTCTTTGCTAAACCTGGATAATCTTCAAAGAGAAGATTTCCATTAGACAGAATATTAACTAATACGTTGTCAATAACATGTGATTTACCAATAATTACTTTCTGTACTTCTGAGCCAATTGCCTGAGCTATTGCTCCAACTGCTGTTAACTTTTCATTTGTTTTCGATGAGCCGCGAGCTTCGGCTGCCTTCTTCGCATAAGCAGCATCTGTGGCATTTGAGGGCGGTGCTGGTGGTGCTGGTGGTGCGTCTGCTGGTGGTGTTGCATTCATTTTTATATCTCCTATTTCATTAATTTTTCTTACCCCAACGACGAATTGCCTGCATCATCTGGCGTAACTCCTTGGGCGTGTATGTACGGCTTTGGCTATAAGCCAATTCCACAAGACGTGGGTCTCCAATCATTGACTGGACTTCTGCCGGAGGTTTTGTTGCCATTTGATCACGAGACAAATCGTGATGGACTCTGATCTTAGTAAATAGTGCCTGTTGGACACGTGTCCTATATGTTTTAGGATCTAGCTTCTGAGGTCTTTCGGAAAATCTAGTTAAGTCGAAGACGTGTCGCCAATTCTCCTTTTGGGGAACTACCATCATTGCTACTAATAACAAAAGCCCAACATTGAGAACCACTAACCATTTCAAAAAGGTATTAGAAGTTAACAAAACAATTGTACCCATAGTTTCAACAAATGGAGCTGAAATTACACCAGTGATGTGGCGACTTTCATCAAATACTATTTGAAAATTAGATTTATCGCCAGCAAAGTTACCGTTCTTAATTTTTGCAGACAATTCTGAATTATCAAATTCCATCATATCATAAATCAATGCATTGAAATAATTACCATTACCTAACCAATCGCTATTGCTATTGATTTCCTGATTCCAACAGTTTTCGACAATACATGACTCCCGTAAACCTGTTTTCTTTGCTTCGTCTAAGGTCCATAAACGATTTGAAAATGCTTCTTCATCTGCGACAAAGGTGATACTTCCTGTAACAGATAATTCGCCAACTCCTCCAGAGAGTGTGCTTCCACTACCGCCACTACTTACTTGGTCTAATACTGTAATATTATGATAATCAAAGCGCATTATTAATTTTAGATCTCCAGGTGCTGGATTCAAAGGATCACCAGGATCTCTATTACCCTGAGCATCGATAAAAGCAGAAGTAGATGCAGCTCCAAGTGTCATTATTTCCCTATGGCTTGGATTAGTGATGTCCCTAGTTGAAGGTTCAAATTTGAGCCCTGTAGGAGCCCTTAACATAACTGGCATACGACAATCTGTTGGATTATTGGTACTAAGACTAAAGGCAGAACAACCTTGTCTTAAAGCGGCCGTAGACATACTATCGATATCTTGACCTACAGAAGCGACAGTCCACACATTTCTCCATGTTACTATTTGTCCACCATTTGCATCTCTCTTGACTTCTCCAGATTCATCGAATTCAACCCAATGTTGATTCTGATCAAGTAACCCTCCGACATATTTACCTTTATCTTCATCAAATTTATAATCGAAGTAAGTTACTCCGAATTTATTGGATAAAAGATTTGCATTAGAATTATCAGATGCAACTATTACTTTTCCTCCTTTTTCGGTGACGAATTTGTATATCTCTTCTGCTTCTGTCTCATCGATTGGTTTTTCTGGACCAATTATCAATAACATAGTCCTATGAGGATCTTTCCAATCATTTACTAACATAGGAGTAGACATAGTATTTGCAATGAAATAGTGCTCTTCGTCATCAAGATTATTGCGCATATCTGTTAATTGGGCTAATTGATATATCTCACTATCTCCCGTAGCATATGCAGAATAAGCCGTTTCCTTACCTGCAACGAATAACATTGGTAAAATCAAGAGTAAAACTACTGTGACCGTGAGTGAACTGACTACAATAGTTGAGAATCTTTCCTCATCTGTTTTTTCTTCAGTCATCCTAATCAACCCTAATTAAAATAAAATAAGTAGGTAGCACCTACAATGCCTTTGCGACAATAGAATTACAATTATATGTTATTGCCCAAAGTTTCTTGATAAAATTCTAATTTATAATCTTTGGTTTATTTTTTACATCTATCTAGTATGCCTTTTTTTGATATTATTTGTCTTTATGAAGTGTTATTTCTTCTAGTAAAAACTAGTGCAGTAAGAACGCAAGAAATTATTGAAAGTAGGCTTGCTGAAGGGAGGCTTGAACCAACAACTTCGGTCGTAGTCGTAGTGTCATCTTCAGATTCTACTGGCCCTGTATTATCAGATAAAGAAGGGTCAATCGTAATTTGAACTTCATCAATACTAACAGCAGATGAGGAACCAGTATTCATAGCGCCGTTGGAGGCTATGGAAACTTCTACCTTACAAGTTCTCTTTGGATGGCTCTCAGAGGCGGTTAATTCCAAATCTGCTTGAGTCGTTTGCCCTGGATTAAGATTCTTGGTCATTAGTGAATCTAGTCCATTATTGGGAGTCAATAGTGGACAATTATCAGAAATATCAATATCCCCGACTCTATCTTCAATATTTCCATTATTTATCACAGAAACTCTCAGAGGAGTAGAAGTACCTGCATTCATAGGACCTACAGGATCAGTTATTTGTAAGTCCAGAGAATATACTATTGGTATTATCAATTTTCCTTCTGCATCCTTCGTAGAAGGTGATAATTGAGGAGTTCCTTGTAATGATACGACTTTTGCAGTTATTAGAAAATCTTCTTGAGTTTTAGCTGCAAAATCAAGAACATTTATATTTGTTACTTCAAGTTTAAACGATTCATTAGAATTGGCAGCAACTGTGGCATCGGACGGTCCAGTGTAAGTACCTTGAAACGGACCTTCAAATTCGAATTCTAAATCCATTGAAAGTAATCCATTATTAGATATTATAAAAGTTATAGATGCTTTTCCATCTTCGGAAATATCAAATGGTTCACTTGAGTCGTCATTTTCGAAATCTATTTCTATATCCCATGGATAAATATCTCCTTGGGACTGTACAGAAGGAATAGTATTTAGGATAAATAAAACAATTACCATCAAACTAGAATATTTGAATATAGCCGACATGTTATATCTCCAATAGACCCTTGCTTGCACGTCTAGATAAAACTTTGACCATTTTTCTCCTGTAAGAGGGTTGAAACCAAGTATTCAAAACTGGTTTTACAGATTTTCTAATTGATTCAGCTAACTCTTCTACACTATCACTTCCAGACCATGATTCTATTATTTTCTGAGTTTCTTCAGAATGGAAGCGTGGTATGGATTCTATCCCCGTAGTCGCAACACGAAGGTCGGAAGGGCCTTTATCTCCTTTCTTCCACAAAACTGCAACTCCTGCCTCTGGAAAATCCCATGAGTCTCGTTGTGTAAGTTTTTGGTAATCCCCTTCCCATTCAAAAACATCATCAGGGAAAGTAATATGTGTTACTAATTCATCCTCCAATAGAATATTTTTTGTAATACCGTCTAATTTAAAAAAATCTTTGATTAAAACAGATCGAGTACCTTTAGGCGATGCTAAATAAATAGTTGCACCCAAGCCCATCAATACAGGAGCCATATCAGCTTGGTAGGTTGCTACACAGAGAGTATTTTGATTTGGAATAACTCTACAATCGGCACCTGTACCACAATCACATTTATGGCAATAATCAATAGATTCTCTCCATTCTTCAGATTGATTAAACCAAAAACAACGTGTATCTAAACATATATTACCTCCTAAAGTAGCTGAACGTCTAATCATAACGCTAGCAACTAGACTTGCAGATTTTGCAATTAAAGGATGAATCTCGGGTGATCGTGATATATCATAAAGCCGAGCCATTGCACCAATATGGTTTTTAGAAATCTTATGTAAATCTTCTATTTTAGATAATGAAATAACATCAGATTTAGTATTAATATGCCATTTATAGTTGGGTATTAAATCTGTCCCTCCTGCAATCCAATCGTAGTCTAAGTTCTGTCTCCTAAGTTCTTTCACAATCTCGAATGCTTCATCTAATGTTGATGGTGTGTGCAATTTAAATGGAGGCATTTTCATAATTAATCATTCCTCTTTCTTCTTTCTACATGCCTCCAGGCACTTCCTGCTAATCTAGGATTAGAGAGATATTGATCATCAGGAATGACACGTATTTCCCATCTAGAATCTTGTTCGTCTCCTGGTACTTCTGGGTTCATACCGAATAATGCACCATTGTGATATGGTGTTTTTTCTTCCGATAAAATTCTTTCTAAATCTCTTTCAGAGTGTTTAGAAGCCCTACTTTCTAATACTGTTTGTAAGTCAGAATGAATTAAAGAAGGATTAGGTAAATTAAGAGGGTTAGATATTTTCAGAATTTTACATTTCTTCTCTATCTCTTTATATAATCTATCACCTGTTATAGGTAATTCATTTACTCTTATTCCAGATGCGTCATAAACCGCATTACAAACTGCAGGAAGTATGGGCAACAATGGACCTTCTCCTGCCTCTTTGGCACCGAACGGGCCCTCCAAATCATTGGATTCGACTATAATTGGATTTACCTTTGGCATTTCATGGATACTTGGAATTTTATAATCCAATAAATCTGGATTTAGTAAGTCTCCACCACGGCTATACTTCATTTCTTCACTAAGTACTTGACCAAGTCCCATGTGACAAGAGCCAATTATCTGTCCCTTAACAGAGAGAGGATTTAGGGCTTTTCCACAATCATGCGCTGCCCATACTTCAAGAACTTTAGTTTGTCCGGTTTCCATATCTACCTTTACTTCAGCGACATAAGCAGAAAAAGAGTAAGCTGGCGCTAATCCTGCAGCAGCTCCTTTGTGTGCCCTCCCCATGGGAGGAGTACGATATGAGCCTGAAGATGTAAGTGCCCCTCTATCTTCTTGGGCTTTATGTAAAGCTTCAAGATATGAAACTCCTATTGCAGGATCTTGTTTATCAAAAATTCTCCTATCTCCAATGACAAGTTTCTCTATTTCAGTTTCTGTTATGATGGAGGCCGCTTTGAGAAGGTCTTTCCTTATTTCCATAGCTGCAGAAATTGCTGCATTAGCATTCATGAATGTGACTCTTGAAGAATAGGATCCTAAATCTACAGGAGATGTATCGGTTTCTCTACTTCTTACACGTATCATGTCCAAAGGTAGCCCAAGAACTTCGGCAACTGATTGGGCAACAACTGTGTCGGACCCTTGTCCTATATCTGCAGCACCTGTATGGATTGTAACTCCTCCATCCATATCTATTTTCAAATGAACAGTTGCATGTGGAAATTTATTGGGATCCCAATGAATTGGTAGGCCACTGCCAGATATGAAAAATCCACAACCTATGCCAATACCGTGTCCTAATGGTAATTGGCGAAATTTTTTATCCCAATTCGATGCTTTTTTGACTTTTTCCAGACATTCTCTCATGCCAATACTAGTTATCCTAAAACCAGTAATTGTTGCAGAAAAAGGAGGTAATAGATTGGCTAAACGAAGTGTAATTGGATCTACAGATAATTGTTCAGCAATATCATCTAGTCCGACTTCAACCGCACATCTAGAATTGACAGCCCCATGACCTCGCATTGCACCACTTGCAGGTTTATTTGTCCAAACTCTAGCACCAGTATAATGAAATGCCCCTAATTCATATGGTGCAGTATGTAAGACTCCATTGTAATATGTAGTTACATGACCAAAGGATGCAAAGGCGCCTCCATCGATCAAGGCATCGGTTTGAACACCACATAGTCGGCCATCAGAATCTGCATGTATGTCCATTTCTATTCTAGAAGGATGTCTCCCTCTGTTTACCCAAAATACTTCTTCTCTGTCAAAAGTAATTCTTACTGGCCTACCTGATTTTCTAGCCAATATAGCAGCACACATTTCATGAGGAAATGGATCGGATTTACCTCCGAAACCACCACCTACGAAAGTTCGATAAACATTAATTTGATGCATTGGAATTTCCAAGACATCTGCTAATGCACGATGGACGTAATGGGGTACTTGTTGAGGAGTATATAATGTCAATCTGCCAGATGGATCCCAATCAGCGACAACTGCATGTGGTTCTGTGAAACCATGATTAACACCAGCAAATAACCAATTCGATTTATGATTTGCCACTGAATTAGGAATCATTTCGCCAATATTGCCAAATTCTTGAAAAACCCTTTTTTGTACATTTGATTCTCCGATATGATATTGTCCCCTGTCATGTATTGGATATTCAGAATCATCCAGTCCTTTTCGCATATCGTGAATACTATCTAAAACCTCATATTCAACTTCAATTAATCTGACTGCTTCTAAGGCTGTAATTTCATCAATCGCTGCAACACAAGCTACCAAATCTCCTTTATGACGAGTTTTTTCAATTGCCATTGCGTGTTCGTCTTTGGTCACTGGTAAAACTCCAAAGGAATTTTGTGCATCTGCACCAGTTGCTATAGCTATGACACCTTCTAACTCTACGGCTTTACTAATATCGATCGAAAGTACACGCGCATAATGATGTGGAGAACGTACGATTTTTCCAATTAATTCATTACTTAACCTTATATCATCTCCATAATTAGCCTTTCCCGTAACTTTCCATTTACTATCTACGAGTGCAGTGGACTTACCTATGGATGTTCCACTAATTAGCGGATCGTGCCTATGGTCGCCCTTAGGCTGGTGTTTTTTACCACCTTGGCTTTCGGGTATTAATTGGATATCACGTAATTCACTGAATTGGTTTTTACCACCAGAGCCAGGCCTTGAGAAAGGTAACTTACCCGGTTGTTGTCTGTAGCCAACCATTTCATCATCATTAGACATAAAAACACCTTTAATTATTGAATCCGGGATGAGGGTCACTTTTTGGAGAAGTTGAGTCTTCGATTTTTACATTATTTAGCATTATTTCTGAAGCGGCTTTTACAGAATCAATAATTTGTTGATATCCGGTACACCTACACAGATTTCCTTCTATAGCAGTTTTTATTTCATGATCGTTTGGATTGGGATTTTCATCTAATAATGCTGAAATTACTACTAGAAATCCTGGTGTACAAAAACCGCACTGGCTTCCTCCGTACTCTGCAAAAGTTTCCTGAATTGGGTGAAGATGGTGTCCCAAAGATAGACCCTCTACTGTAGTTATTTTAGAACCTTCAACTTCCTTGGCCATAGTTAAACATGATAATTTTGGTATACCGTCAACTAAAACTGTACAGCAGCCACATGTTCCTAAATCGCATCCTCTCTTAGTACCAAGACTTCCTCCTTTATTTCTCAAAACATCTAATAAAATAGAATTACTTGCTATAGTAGTGGAAAAATCAACATTATTTATCTTTGATGTCCAAGATACTTCATCCGAGGCAGGAATCATAGGAAGTCTGAACCGTGACATGTATGTTAATTCCCATCCATCATAGTTCTTTGAGTATTTGGATTTAAATTATCATTTTGTGTCTTTAGATCTTCAATGGCTTTACATAAGATCATTGATTCTGCTCTTTGGATATGTTCTCCAAGAGTACTCCTAGCCATACCAAGTTCGTCGGCCAAATCTTTTAGAGTAGTTTTAGATTCTTTGGCATAATATCCTCTATAAGCAGCATAAGATATTATTTCTTTTTGCCTACTTGTTAAATCATCCGTCCAGCCATTTCCGATATCTCCTTTTATAGATTGGACACTGATTTTATCAGGAGGCATTAATTCTCTAACTACAGAAACAAACTTCCTTACTGAATCAGAAATTCCAGATATTCGCAATTCCATTCCCGTTTCTGAGCATAATTTATACGGAGTTTGTAAATGAATATTTGCCATTTCTATTCCCATAATTGCTAATGGATGTGTGCATAGTAAACTAACTAAAATACCGTCTTCATCTTCTTCATATTTGTCAATAACTTCAAAATATTTTAGTTTTGAAATATCTTTAAGAGAGGTGTTTTCACGTAATTTTATCTCGGATAATTGAGTTATTCCTTTATTTGTAACTGAAAGATGGCCAAGAATTTCAATACTGTGAACAAGGCTAAGAATTTGAGAAATTTCATCTGAATCACGAAGTGAATTAATGTTCCACCTTATGAAGACCTTACGCATATTCAATGCAAAGGGGGAATATGTATTGAATCCTGCGGAGACTATGACCAATAAGACTCACGGATAGCCTGATTAGTTTCCATACATAGAACTACATCAGATGGTCGATTAGGAATTTCAGCGGTCCCATTGAGATGTTCGATGATTGGTAAAACATTGCTCTCATTTACGACGCCCCAACCAACTTGAGTACAGGGAGCAACGGGAGAGATAGGAGTTGTGCCTGAGAGAGGATCCCATGATGAAAATGAAGGATACCACGCTGAAAGATTAAGAGCATCTCTTAAATCATCATTTGAAAATTTTATTTCAGAACCATTGATCAGGTTTTTATTCCTTTTTTCCGGATTTGCACCAGATGAAAAATCACCAAATTCATCCCTTAAACTAGTGATTATTTTTGAAAGTAATCCTGCAGTTCTCGGAGTTGCAAATGAAGTTCCAGAAGTTTCATGATAACCATCCACATCATCATGATTCGGTAGTATTTGTGTCCAATCAGCTGCTACATCAGGATATGAACCGCTCATAGTTTCTTTCTGATCGTCTCCTTCTTCAGCATAACCAGAAATACCGATACTCCAAGGAGGTCCGGCTGTCGAATCTTGTACTGCAGGAGAGGGAGAATTATCTGCAGCTCCTGTGTGTATTTTTCCTTTTTCTACAACTGCGACTTTTGTCGCATCTTCGATTCCTGGAACTGGAATTGAGCCTATTGGGCCAAAACTAGTAGTTATTATATCAACAAGTGGTTGATTTGCTGCTGCCAAAACAGCAGCGTCACTAAAGCCTTCTACAAAGAATATTACAGCATTGGGGTTTGCATTCAATACTGCTCCTGTAACTGCAGTACCATGACCATCTTGAGGGTCATCTAGAATTGGGATATCCGTATTATCATCGGGAGTGGTTCCAATTATCCTTGTACCTTTGAACCAAACAATATCTGTAGAAACGATTGTATCCCAACACGATTCTTTATCTGAAGAATATCTTTCTTCCCAGGATCCATTTTTAGTTATGTCACATACTTTAGTCACTCCCAATCCGTTCAATAGCCATTGAGGATAGTCTTCTTCCATAACAAAATGATCATGATAGACATTTATTCCGGTATCTATAGGAGCAACTACACTAAAAGCCCCAAAATCATTTGATGTAGAATTATCTTGAATACCAGATATTTTTGCATTGCCGTAACAACCGCTAAAGGAAGAAAGTAAAAGTATCAACATAGTTGAAAAAACGAAAGATTTTGACATTTTTATTTCTCCATTTATTTATTCTCCAAAGATTGTTTTGCATCTAAAGAAATTATCTCAGCGCAAATAGCGATTGCTATTTCTTCTGGGGTGTGTGCACCTATAGGTAAACCAATAGGGCATCTAGTCGAATCAATAGTAGCAATTGGAATATTCGCATCTAATGCGGCTTTCCTAAATGCCGACCATTTAGTCTTAGAGCCTATGCAACCGACCCTTGGCCTTTGATTAAGATCGATTTTGGATAAAATACCAATTAAAATTTCCTGGTCTAGACTCCAATCGTGACCTAGTATGAAAATATCTGAGAATCTAGATAGAGATTTTTGATCTTCTGAGTCCAGAAAATCGGAAATAGAAGAAGTGTATATTTCTTCGGCATTCGGAAATCTTTCTTTGTTAGAGAAATCCTCTCGAACATCGAAAATACTGTAAGTCCAGCCTATAGAATCACAAACGAATGCCAATGATTTTCCAACATGCCCTCCTCCAATAATTAAAACATTAGGAGAAGTATTTATCACTTCCAAAGACACTGTTAGTTGACCTCCACAAAGACTGTCCAAAGCAGTTACTTCTTTGCCTTTTCCATCCTTGTATAATAAAAAATTCTCTATTCTTCCTCCCTGTAAAGACATCCTATATGGGCTTTTAATTAATTCATAAAGCATTTTCTCGATTTTTAGTTCTAATCCCGCTCCTCCGATTGTACCGAATTTTTCACCGTTTTTTATCATAGCCAATTTAGCACCCGGTTTGCCTGGTATGCTTCCTTTTGAATCAATTACAGTAGCCAAGGCTACATCGTAACCTTCTGCTAACTTTTCTAAAATCCAAGAATGGACTCTTCGAGTCATACACATCTCAGGAGAATCTCATATTTGTCATTAATCTATGAATTAGTCGAAAGCGACATCTAAGGCTATCATAACTGTAACCTTCTCGAATCGGTTGGTTAATGCATTAGGACTCTTTCGTAGATATGTGCGAGATGCCTCCGAACTATTCAGTGACGATAATTGCTCGTTTCAGAATCAACATGCGATTCTCTCACAATTCCTGAATTTTTGAAGGAGTAAGTTCGATGGTTAGTTTTAATGAAATTATTGAAATAATTGTTATCAGCATGCGTGACGCTTTTCTTGCAGTCACTGTTTTTGTTGCTGCAATGGTTTTGTTGTTCAGTTGGTTACAATATATCACAGCAGGAAGATTTGTCGATGTAATTCGATCAAATACTAGATGGCAACCAATAATTGGCGCACTCATGGGCATAACACCAGGATGTGGTGGAGCTATTGTAATGATGCCTATGTATGCGCGTGGTTATGTTACTTATGGCACTGTAATAGCAACACTGATTGCAACATTAGGAGATGCAGCATTTGTATTAATTGGTACAGCAGTTACTGATTCATCATTTATACTTCCTGTTATTGCTGTACATCTAATTTCATTGTTTGTTGGAATTTTTTGGGGATATCTTGTTGATATCCTAAAAATTACTCCTCGTAATCCTTTAGGGAAATTTAGTTTGAATTTTCAAGATAATTTGGCAATAGAGGTCCTTGTTGATCGGAAAAAACAAGACTCGAGAGAGGTATTCGAAGACCTAGGAAGAGAAGAAGAAAATGGTTGGGGCTACATTCTTCTTCACCAAGGATATACTATTTGGTGGGTCATAACTGCTCTAGGACTAATATTCGCAATTATGTTGTTGTTTTGGAGTGCCCAAGATGCAAATTTCGCTCTAGAAATAGATTATAATCCATTTACTTTACACGGTTTTATTACTTGGATAGGTTTGATTGGAACTTCTTTATCCATTATTCTGTATATTTCACAGAGAAATTGGATTAGTGACGATACAGAAGCATCTATTGGCGATAAATTATATTCAATGCGTGAAACATTGATTCATTCTGCGAGTGAAACTGCATTCGTTACATTTTGGGTGATGTCTGCATATCTAATTTTTGAATTTGCCATGTTATTTTCAAATATGGACCAGAATGACCTAACATCATATGGAGATGGTTTGATTGCAGTAATTATTGCATCATTAATTGGATTAATACCCGGATGTGGCCCCCAAATAATTGCTGTAACAGCATATACAAAGGACGTCATCTCGTTTCCGGCACTAGTAGCAAATGCCATCAGTCAAGATGGAGATGCGCTTTTCCCATTACTAGCAAGACATCGGGTAGCGAGTTTATGGGCAACTATTCACACCACTATCCCTGCCTTAATTGTCGGCGTTGGGTTGATGTTGTTTGATATTACATTCTAAATTGTCCTCATTTTGTAAAGAAGAAATGAATTGGAAAAGGTTTGGAATATCTTTTTCTGTATCTATATTAAGATGTAAATAGTCATCCATTACTTCAAATTTTTTTGGCTTTATTATATCTCGTAGAGGCGTTGCAGGATTTTGATTTAGGATTTTTTTAACATCTAATTTTGATAGTAGTAGAGGATGTCCTCCTTTGCCATCTTTTTCAGGACAAGCGGTGTAATCCAAAGATATTAATTTTGATAATGTTGAAGAGGAAAATCCTGGTCTGTCAACTGGAACAACTAGGGCTTTGAAATCCTTCGAATAATTTTCAATAATGAAGTTTAGGCCGACTTGAAGTGAACCCGTCCTGCCGGATTCAGGATTGTTGTTAGAAATTATTTCTACCTCTTCTGTGAGGTTTTTTATTTCGGAAATTAATTCTTCCCGAGTTACAATTATTGTCGTGATATTATGATTTTTAAGTCTTTTAACTAAAAAATTAATTAAAATATCATTATTTATTTTTAATAATGATTTTGGCTTACCCAATCTCTGACTTTTACCAGCTGCCAATATGACTGAAAAAATTGTTTCGTCCTTTGATGGTATCATAAAATCACTAATTATCCATATTTAACTAAATAACAAAGCCATATATGCTAGATAACCAAAAACCATACCAAATCCCAATCTTCTCCCTATTCCTCTGTTATTTAGTAACATCCCACATACCAATCCAGATGAAAGTAATAACAACCAAATATCTCTCTCAGCGTAAGTTGACGAAACTAAGATTCCTCCACTAACTATTGAAGCGATTCCTAGGATTCCTAAAATATTCATAACATTAGAACCTAACACATTACCAAGAGCCACTCCTCCATGCCCTCTTAAAGCTGAAATTACAGTGACTGCAAACTCAGGAAGTGATGTGCCAAGTGCGACTATAGTTAATCCAACTACTGATTCAGAAATACCATATTTATCCATTACACCAGTTACTCCGGACATCAATAAGTCTGCACCTAACCATACCATTATACCTCCTCCAACCAATACCAAAATAGCGAAAGAAAGATACTGAGAAATGACTGAATCTTCATTTTCTGAAGTTACATCGTAATCTTTAGTACGATTGTATGAGTAAACATAAAAGCTAATTAAGAAAATAATCATTAATACGCCTAAAAATTGTGAAATTGAGCCAAATAGTGTTGCTCCAACTAGAATCAGTGAAGCAGCCAATACTGCTACTGCATCTCTTCTTATTCCCTTCCCGGGATATTCAGAAGCACCCAATAGTGCTGCTGAACCTAATACCAACATCACATTTGAGATATTAGAGCCAATTATTCCTCCAATCGCAATATCATCTCCACCTTCTGTATTTAGTGCTTCTAAGACAACGGCTAATTCTGGCAATGATGTGCCTAATGCAACAATGGTAAATCCTATTAAAAGTGGAGGTACTTGGAATTTATTAGCTAATGAGACTGCTCCCTGGACGAATCCTTCTGCACCTAGAATCAAAAGAGTGAATCCTAGGATCACATATAGTTCGTCCATACAGACGCATGCGCGAAGGCATCATTCAAGACTATTTGCTAATTATCATTACATAGTTGCTTAATATGCCTAACAACTAAATCTGAGGTAGGTATAGTGTAATCTTCTAGAGGAGGAGAAAAGGGAACTGGAGTATCTAGTGCACCTATTACTACGGGAGGATTTTCTAAATTCCAAAATGCTTCTTCGATAATCCTACTAGAAATTGTATGTGCCAAACCACCCATCCACTGAGATTCTTGTAGTATTATTAACCTAGATGTTCTGTTGACAGATTTGATACAAGTTTCGGCATCAAATGGGAGTAGTGTACGAAGGTCAATAACCTCCACTTCCAAACCATCTTGAGAAACTTTTTCGGCTGCATCAAGGGCAACATGAACCATAGCACCCCATGTCACAATTGTTATTTCCCTTCCTCCTCTGATTACTTTTGCCTTACCGATTGAATTTTGACCTTCTGAAATTCTTTTGTGAACAGATTTTGTATCTACTAATTGGTTTATGTTGTTACCCCAACCAGTCGTTCCTCCTCTTAGTCCATAGAGTCCTAAATGCTCTAGAAAAATCACAGGATCAGGTAAAGAATGACTTTCAATTAACATATCAAAAGCGTCCTGAGGAGTACTAGGAAATACTACAATTAAACCAGGATCATTGATGAACCATGATTCAATTATATTTGCATGAAATGGTCCACTACGGGTTTTTCCACCTAATGGGATTCGAATTGTAAGGGGCACATTAGCACCCCATCTCCACCTTAATTGGGCTGCGTTATTTACTAAAGCGTTCATAGCCAATGCGGCGAAACCTCCGAATTGTATTTCAGCTACAGGGCACATACCTCCCAATGCAGCACCAGTTGCTGAATTGATAATTATAGATTCAGAAAGAGGCATGTCGAGTAATTTATCAGAATGTCCTTTTGCTTTTAATGATAAATTCATTCCGAAGGCGCCAGCAATTTCCATATCTTCTCCCATAAATACGATTTTATCGCCATATTTGTCCGCTAATACTACCATAGCATTTTGAATTGCCCTACTAAATGTCCATGAATTGGAGGCATTTGAGAATTCTAAAGCCTGTTCTCCAGGTTTCAGAGGTTGATCAGAAGCTATACTACTTGAATTGATTCTATTTATTTGTTGAGAATGGGTTGTAGCATCATGTAAAGAAGTTATTCCTTGAGTCACACTGTTCCCCTCTGGCCACGGCATTTCTTCCATAATCTTTCTAGAAGAATCTACATATTTTTTCTCTTCTTCCTGTATCTTTGATAGGGTTTTGTTACTGACTCCTAATTCTATTAATTTATCATTATGAGTCGCTAATGGATCTTTTGAGGACCAGTAAGTTAGAAGTTCTCTGGAAACATAACCAGGAGGATTTCCCGAAGCTGCTCCTAGGTATAAGTCATCATGATGGTGTGCATGTCCACAGCCGCGCATTGTTTCAACATGTATCAGAGTCGCACCGCCACCATTCAATGAAAACTCTCTTGCAACAGCAGTTGAAGCAAAAAAGGCAGAAGGATCAGAACCATCTATTGACCAAGATGGGATTCCCATTGCATAACCTTTGTCACCATAAGTCTCTGCACCGGACTGTCCCGCAGTAAATGTGTCAAGTGCGATTTGATTATTCTGTATCATGTAAGATATTGGCAATCCTCTAGCTCCTGCAAAATTCATAGCTTCCCAAAATTCACCACTACTGCTACAACCTTCTCCCACAGGGGCTAAGTGGAAACGATTTTTTCTCAACCGTGCTGAAGCCAGTGCTATTCCGGTTGTAGTGGCACTTGCAATTGGCAAAGGGGCTGTCGGTGGTAAAATTCCTTTTTCCCAGTTTCCTATGTGTAAATCACGCCCTCCGGCGCCAGAAATACCACCATCCATGTAAGATTCTGATTTACCCATTTGGGCTGCGAAAATCTCAGAAGGAGTCTGTCCCATTGCCAAAGCCAATCCGGTATCTCTAATCATAGGGGCGATTATGTCTGGTTGTCCAGAATTATTTGAATCTAAAGAGTCGTGTCCTTTGAGAGCAGAGGCGCAAGCAACAACTGCTTCTTGCCATGTTGAACGGAAGCCTTTTCCTGTGAAACTATTTCCGTCAGGAGTAGAAATTCCATTTGTATAAAGATCTTTTAGATGTTCATCGAGAATACGAGTCCTTATCATCCATCTTTGCCAGTCAAGTCTTTGATCTAAAGTTACAGATTGCGAATATGCAATTCGCCTTAAACAGAGTGAGATATCAATTAATAGCCTTGAAGCACGTCTGCCAAGGAATAGTTCTCCATCCCTTCTAGGGATTATTTCGGCTTTAGTTAAATGAGAAAGATCTGGAGAAAATAATCTCTCTTTAAGGGAAATATCAATCGAATTAACAAATGATTTGGAAAAATCATGAAAGGAATGCCCATCGAATGATGAAGGAATTTTCGTAGAGTCCCATAATGAAGAAATAAATGTCAGATGGCCATCATGCCTTTCCGCAATAAATCGTAATAATTCACGTCTTACATCTACTGATTTTAGATTTTTTGAAAAAATTAAAGGAGCAGGGGGTGACCAATATTTGCCCCAAAGAGTAGGTAGATTAGTTTGTACCGATTCATTAGAATAATCTACATCCTCCTTAACATGTTTACTATTTCGGCGAGATGCTTCACGAATCAAGTCATTTGCAGATACATTAATTGGTCTTTCCCATATTTTCACAGTTCTATTTCTTCCTTGTCCAGTGTTTGATCTATCTAGAGTCACTCTAGCCCTGTGTCCGCATTCTTCACATTGTCTATCGAGTCTTGTAGTGTTGTAATTACGTGTTTTCCATATCTGATGATGCATACAATTGGGACATCTCCAAACTCCGTTCCTTGCTATTACCATATTCCCTCGGAAAGGGTATTCATACAACAAATGTTCGGTTAACTAAGTACTATAATACCTTATATTAGATTTATTTCCATAAATACCAGGATAAATAATACATATAAATAAGAAATACCACAAATAAATGTTAACTGTTAATAATAAATACCACAATTAATACTTCCTAACAGATGAATCTACAGTATCTGACCAATTTAAAATTCCGCCCTTTAGATTTAAGATTCTATTAGCATGTCCCGCTTCGATAAGAAATCTCTGTACTGCTGCAGATCTAACTCCTGATCTACAGTATATTACAATATCTCTGTCTGATGGTATTTCTTGAATTCTATTTGGTATTTCAGTATGGACAATTGTTAAATTAGTACCTTCTATTTTTGAAATTATTTCTTCATCAGGTCGCCTGACATCAAGCAGAAATGGTTTCCAATTATCTGTATTTATTTTATCCATATACTCGAGAGGAGTTATGTCACCAAAAGAAGAATTACTCATACAATATTCTGATTCCAAAGAGAGCTCAGATATTAACCCCCTAGACGTATTCGCTTCAAATTTCAATATTCTGGAAGACATTGAGAGCGCATTAAAAAGGAGTAATTTGCCGGAGAGGATATTGCCCATTCCAAGTATTATTTTTATTGCTTCAGCGGCCTGTATGGAACCTATTATCCCTGGTAGAATTCCTAAAACCCCTGCTTCTGCACAATTTGGTGCAAATTCTAAAGGAGGAGGTTTTGGGAATATATCTCTATAATTTAATCCATGGGAAGAATTGAATGTGGAAACTTGGCCTTCAAATTGATGAATACTAGCAAAAATCCAAACTTTATTTAAAATTTCACATGCATCATTTATCAAGTATCTAGTTTGAAAATTGTCTGTTCCATCAACAATTATATCGAATTGTTTTATTAAATCTAATGCATTTTCAATATTCAATCGTGAATTAAAAGTTCTCACGGTTATCTCAGGATTTAGATCCAATAATCTCCTCTTTGCCGAATCGACTTTGAATTCACCTAAATTTGCATTACTATGAATTACTTGTCTTTGAAGGTTTGAAACATCTACCTTATCGTCATCAATTATGCCAATATTACCTAATCCTGCAGCTGCTAAGTATAGTAGACAAGGAGAGCCAAGTCCTCCCGCGCCAACTACTAAAACTGAAGAGTTTTTGAGTTTTATTTGACCTTTCATACCTACTTGTGGTAATGAAAGATGTCGTGCATATCGTTCTAATTCAGAATTAGATAATTCTTCATGCATGACTCTCCGAAGAGTACCCCAAACAAGTGTTCTTCGGTCATAATTAGGAATTTATTAGATAATGAACAGTCTAACAGCAGCAACAGTCCAACCAAATCTTCCCCAAAATCTTGTAAATATTTGAGCACTTCTAGGATTTATCTCGAAACCAAAAAAACTCTTGAGTAGTCTTGTAATGAAATTCTGCTCAGTTGCATTATCGGGCCTTGGAACTTGTCTGAAATAACGTTCAATATCAGTAAGTATACAATATCCATCACGGAAAAACCATAATATTTCTGTTAATCCATATAGTATTAAAACTCCCCACCACATCCATTCATATGGCCCAATCCACATAAAACCACAGAAAAAAGTGACAAAAACATGAGTTATATAAAATAATTCAGCAAATCTCTTGTTCGTCCAACTTACTTCTACTGAAGTTTGCAAGAAATCACCTTAATGCTGGTCTTCTAACCATTTTTCCGTATCTATTGCTGCCTGACATCCCATGCCAGCTGCAGTGATTGCCTGTCTATATCGAGTATCAACTACGTCTCCTGCAGCAAATATTCCAGGAACACTAGTCATGGTGTGAATATTTGGAATTATATATCCTGATTCATCAGTTTCAACTTGATTTTCTAAAAATTTAGTTATTGGCTTATGGCCTATGGCAATAAAAGCTCCTGTACAAGAGATTTCTTCTTCACTATTATCTCTTGAATCTTGAAGTATTGCGCCAATGATACCATTTTCATCGGAAAGCCATTTTTTGATAGTTTTAAATGTCTTGATCTCAATTTTTGGATTATTTAGAGCCCTTTCATACATTACTTTTGAGGCCTTAAAAACGTCTCTTCGATGAATAATTGTTACTTTACTGGCAAATCTAGTCAAGAATGTCGCCTCTTCCATTGCAGAATCTCCTCCTCCAATGACCAATACTTCTTCGTCTCGAAAAAAGGCACCATCACAAGTCGCACAAGTACTTATTCCTCTTCCTTTTTGTTCTTCTTCACCTTCTGCTCCTAACCAAATAGACTCAGCTCCAGTACAGATAATGATTGAACGTGATAAAAATAATTCACCCTCAACCCATACCTTGAATGGTTGTTCAGAAAAATCAACACGCTCAACATTTTTATCATGTACTTCTAGTCCAAATCTTTCAGATTGTTCGCGTAATTGTAACATCATTTCTGGGCCGCCGATTCCCTCGGGATAACCGGGGAAATTTTCTATATCCGAAGTGAGCATTAATTGCCCTCCGGACATATAGCCTGCAAACATTAGTGGTTCAAGTAATGCTCTTGCTGTGTAGAGTCCTGCTGTATATCCCGCTGGCCCAGAACCTATGATAATTACATTACGCACCTCATCTTCCATATGCCATCCAACAAGGGATGTGTTTTGAATATTAACTTAAAAATATTAATTTTTCATTTTAGTTATAGCATTTACTGCTGCTCTTGAATGTGGTTCTATTCTTGGCTGAATATGCTCTTTTTTTGCCCCAGGGCCGATTATCCCAAGGCCTATGGGAATATTATATTTTAACTGCAAACTGATTATTGAACTTATTACAGCTTGACCCATCACTGCTCCGTGTTGAGTTTTTCCTTCTTCAATTATTCCTAGAGTAACTATTCCTTCTAGATTGTTCTCGGTAATCATTCTATTAATGGCAAGTGGGATTTCCATTACTCCGGGAACCCATTTTATAACAGATATTTCAAAACCATTAGAAATTGATTGTTCAGTGGCATAATGTAACATGCTTTCCATTTCTTCTTTATGAAAAGAAGTACAAATTATGCCTATTTTCATTTTCTCCCTCATCTAGTTTTTAGTTGATTTTCCATTATCGATGCTACTGTTGAAACTACTGCTTGGGTTATAGAGTCTATTTCTATATTTACCAAACTACCTTCTATTTTTGAATTGATTGTAGTACGCTCAAGTGTTTCGGGTATTAAATGGAGATTGAAAGTATTTTGATTCACTTTTCCAATAGTCAGGCTAATCCCATCTATAGCGATGTACCCCTTTTCCATGATATAAGGTTTTAATTCATCATTTAATGATATCTCTAAATCGACCCCTTCACCATTATTTTTCCTAGAAATAACAGATGATTTGCACATTATATGGCCTGAAAGTAAATGCCCTCCCAATTCATCTCCCATTTTCAAAGCACGTTCTAAATTTACAATATCTCCTTCTACAGCCTGACCAAGTGTGGTACGGGACAAAGTTTCTTGTATTGCGTCGAAGAAAACCATAGTATCTTTTTGACTTGTCACAGTCATACATACTCCATCAACAGATACACTTGAGCCAAGACTTAGTTGTGAACTTAATTGGCCTAAATCAATAGAAAAGGTTGATGATGTACTTTTTTTATCAATCGAAATGATAGTACCAATTCCTTGTACGATTCCTGTAAACATCTAATCTTCCTCATATGGTCCGCCCATATCATTTGGCCAAATATCTAGTATTTTTGCAATAATCTTTCTAGTTCCATCCAAATCGTCAGAAAGGCCTTCGACTCTAAGGACTTCTATATCGCCAAATCCATGTTCAATTAATCCCTTCTTAATTGAATCTATAGAATGTTTCTGATCATATCCTAGAGCAATTTTATTTGGCCTAACTTCACTCAATATTTCAAAAATTGGTACTTCAGGAGGGTTGCCAATTATTGAACTATCTACAGGCTTAAGCCCACTAACCATTCTCATTCGTAAATTGTGATTAGTTATAGGTTCATGTTTACGTTTTCTTACCGTTTCGTCGTGAGCAACAACAACTACTAATTTATCTCCTAGTGATTTGGCTTGTTCTAAATAATGTAAATGACC
Source organism: Candidatus Poseidoniales archaeon (assembly GCA_003602595.1). Taxonomy (GTDB): domain Archaea; phylum Thermoplasmatota; class Poseidoniia; order Poseidoniales; family Thalassarchaeaceae; genus MGIIb-O3. The sequence continues at coordinate 34,516 of QQRX01000015.1, forward strand.
TGCATGAAGCAAATCAAAAACCCCTACTGCCATGACTACGGTAGACATATGATAAACTCTCCAATACGAACTATATTTGTTAAATTATCCCAAACACTTCTAAAATATCTTCACCGGTCAACATAGGTATTTCATTCTTAATGGCGTATTTCTTAGCATTTTCAACAGAGAGTGCTCCGTCCCCTTCGGGTTGTAACATTTCTGCACCTATAGTACATGGAGGCAGCCCAGCAAGACGAGCCATAGCGACGGCTAATTCTGTGTGCCCCTGACGTGATTTGAGACCTCCGGGAGATTCCCGGCAAAGAGGTATGTGACCAGGAGTTCTGAATTCCTTCCCTAAAGCTTTACGTGCTTCCAAATGATTAGACTCATTAGAAAATAGCTCATTTGTCAGTTCTCCAAATCTACGCGTAGTAAGTGCACGGTCTTTATCTGTTATTCCAGTAAACGTCTCTCTATGGTTTAGAGACAATGTGAATGCTGATTTAGAATCATATTTCAGATCATCAGTAATTAGTTCTGACAGTATTGGATTTTCCTCTACTAAATTAGGGTGAGAATGTATGTCTTGTAACCAGGGTAATCCAAATAATTCGCCAACTTCATTTCCTATTGCTAGAAATAGTAAACCTCCACAATCTTTTCTTAGTCTCCTCATTATACTTGGAGTAGCGGCTGAAGCAGGCCATAGTAAATCAGTTTCTTGTTCTCTAAATGAAGAATCAAAAATCATTACTGGATTTCCGTTTGAGAATGCCTTTATGGCTGCTTCGACTTGTGATACCATGGGCTTCGGAGGCCGTACTGATACCCATTCTTTTCGGTCAGAAAGTATCAATTTGGAATGCCCCT
>QQRX01000016.1 GCA_003602595.1 Candidatus Poseidoniales archaeon
TCAACAAATATCATTGCATCATGTTCTTCGGCAAGTTTCGTTATTTCATCGAGAGGTGCAATGTCTCCATCCATACTAAAAACACCATCAGTTATGATTAATTTTCTGTCAGAATTTTTATGATTATTAAGGATATTTTCAAGCTCTCCCATGTCATTATGTGAATATACTGACCTAGAGGCCTTTGTTAATCGGACTCCATCAATTATTGAGCCATGGTTTAATTCATCAGAAATTATAACATCATTATGGCCTTTGACAAGAGTAGGTATTAAACCAACATTAACGGCATATCCTGAAGAATATATCAATGCCGCCTCAACTTCTTTAAATTCTGCACATATTTTCTCAGCCTGTAAATGGATATCCAATGTCCCTGCAATTGCTCTAACAGAGCCTGATCCGGCACCATATTTTTCTATTGCTTCAATAGATGCTTGGATAACTTTGGGATGAGTAGTTAGATTGAGATAATTATTGGAAGAAAGCATTATTACCTCTTTTCCATCCATGATGCATCTAGGTTCACTAGCTGATTCCAAAGTTGGAGGGTTCCACTCTAAACCTTGTGATTGCAGGTATTCATATCTTTCGCGCATCCACGACATGTCAGTTGCCATGTACTTCACTGAAGGGCATAGTTCATTGATACATCGGACATTTTTTGAAAAAATAATGCATATACTTAATTCTAGGATTGTTTCTGCAAACAATATGTCCAGTGAAGAAATAGAAGTAGTGATTCTAGGGACTGCACAAGATGGAGGCATCCCACAGGCTGGTTGTTCTTGTAACAATTGTATGAGTGCCCATAATAATTCAAAGATGAAAAGAAATCCTGTATGTTGTGGAATAAAAGGTGTTGATGGTAGTTTTCATTTAATTGAGGCAGGTAGAAAACTTTCTGAACAACTAAAATTATGGTCAGATAAAATGAATATGGATGAAATAAAAAAACCAGAAACGGTATCTATAACACATCTGCATTTAGGTCATATTGATGGTTTAGGGCAGTTTGGAAAAGAAGTAATGAATTTTAGTGATTTACCGTTATTTGTCAGTAGAAAGAATATGACAATATTGGAAAAGAGAAGATCCATTTCCCCATTTAGATGTAAAATAATTAAGTGTGGAGAAAAATTCTCACCAAGTGTTGGATGCGGTTTTAAATTGGAATTTATCAAAGTACCTCATCGGGATGAAGAGGGAGATACTCATGCAATAATGGTTCATGGACCGAATAAATCATTATTGTTCTTACCAGATCATGATTATTGGAAGGAGACTCTAGAGGAACATAATAAGAAAACGATTAGAGAATGGTTTTCTGATATGGAAATTAATTACGCTTTGATAGATGGAACATTTTGGAATTCTCAAGAGTTGATAGATAGAGAGATGTTTAAAATTCCTCATCCTACAATATCCGAAACGATAAAACTATTAGGCAGAAAAGGCATTAATGATCCCGAAATATTATTTTTTCATCTAAATCATTCTAACCCGGTGGCGAACACAGATTCAAAAGAAAGGAAACTTGTAGAAAGCTTAGGATGGCAGATAGCAAACGATGGACAGGTATTTACACTGTAATAGAAAATGCCGAACCTTATGAACAAGGTTTTCCGGACAGGTACATGAATCTGCAAGGCGCGATATCAAGTGGCCTTGGACGAGCGCATATTTTCATGGCCCAGAGACATTATCAAGATCAATTTAAAAAAATACTGGAGAGTAGTGCTTGGCCAGGTACATTGAATGTAGATTTGTTTGAAGATTATATTGAAAATTATAATAAATTAAGAATAATTTCGGGATTGGATGAAGGAGATAAATCTGATTCGGATAAAGCTTTGAGGATTCAGGGATTTGAGAGAGAAGGGAAATCATTCGGAGGGGCAACAGCTTTCAGAGCAAAAATCTCGAAAGATAATAAGAATTGGATAGATTGCGCTATATTAATTCCAGATTTAACTAGACATGTAAAAACAGCAGAGATAATTTCCAAATACTTTCTACGAGAAATAATGCCTTGCGATAATGGAGATAAAGTTTTCATCACTCTAATTTGATTCTTACCAACCATTCCCTTTCAAGAAATACGGCCATTTCATGTCTCATTAGAGAAAGCCAGCGCATATATTCACGAGTATCTTCTGGCCTTTTTATGAAATTTATTTCAGGAATTATAGAAAATATTGTCTCATCTATTTCATCATGAGAGATTGACCAAAGTATAAGTCCATCTGAATTTGCCCTACCTAAATCTACAGGGATATTTGGATTTTCAAGAGCAGAAACTAGATCTTCAAGACTTATTCTTCCAGATACTACTCCAGATACTGCAGAAGCTATTCTTCTTACTTGATTCCATAAGAAAGCTCTTGCTTTTACTGAAATTCCTATAATTTTACCATGTGAATCTAGCCATGGAGAGCATTCATCGATAACTCTAATCGGATTTATATCGCCTTCAATTTTACACAAATTGGTGAAATTATGCTCACCCTGGATAGCCGAACATGCCTTTTCCATAAGTAATCTATCTGGAAAAGGTGGCCAGTCCTCTACTGCTTCTAATCGATATAGATAATGCCTGTAGTTGGCTTTTCTAGCCCTAGTATTGGAAGGTACTTCTTGAACATGCCACATTACCATGCCTACAGGTAGATTATCATTTATTGCCCTCAACATAGATTTAGGAGATACTTGATCGATTAATGACTTTGGTAAAGTAATACATGCTAAATTCATACGTACACTAACGCCTGCATCTGTTCTGCTACAAATTTCCAAACATCCTTCCGACCACCAAGTTAATTTTTTCAATGCTTTTTTGAGTGATCCTTCAACAGTTCTGATGTCTGGTTGTATTTGAGACCCATGGAAACAATCTCCATGATAACCAAAGGCAACCATTACCCTGCCGTTAGGCAAGTTAACTACCCCCTTTAATCCTCAGTTGCCATATATTCCATGGCTTCTTCTACTGAAGAAAAACCCAATCCAATGATAGCAAATTCTATCGCAATTGGAGTATATTGTTGAGCGAATTTTTCACTTCTATCAAAATTTGTCTTCAAATTTATTGAATCTATCAACATTCTTGCTGCCTCATAAAGATGGAATGAAACATCTACTTCTTCTGATTTTTCTCCTAAAGCCCTAAGTTTTTGAAATTCTCTGATTGCCATTGGGACTCTATCAAATTCAATTAATGCATTAGCGTAAGATGCTAGATATTCAGCGTTATCTGAATCTAATCCTGCAGCCTTCCTAAGATAAGATTGTATTTTACCTTCATTAATTATGTCATTTCCTTTGTCATCCATATTTCCATTTTCTTGAATTTCAAACATTGCTGCCTCAGCCCATCCATGATAGCCTGCAGGATCATTAGGGTTTGCGGAAATATAGGATTCAAAAATCTCCATTGCCCCCATAAAATTTCCTGATGTAATACTTTGTGCTGCGTTAGTTAATATATCTTCTTCGGACATTATAGTCACCTACGAGGCACGTCAGAAGCCATGGGGTTATGAAAGATACGTTTGTTATTTAAATTAAATCGGAATTATTTCCTGGTAAATTGTTATTTGCATCCATCAATTCATTGATTAATCGATATATCTTCATCGGACTCCTAATTCCATACAGGCAATCTGAAGGTTCTTGGGCGACAGAGTTTCTGCGGCGTTGTTTAGAAATCCAGCCAAAAAGTGATAAAGATGTTTTTTTACCTTTATTGGTAACTATTTCCTCAGGTACACCTAGTCCTGTGTCAACAGATTCTTGTTGAATTCCTAATCCAGATGCCGTCAATATGTGGACATTGCCATAACCTAAAATTCTACCAATAATCGGTGGATTGGCTTTTAGATTTTCTATTTTCTCAAAAGAAATCCCATGGACGCTAGTATCGAAAAATAAGAAGTTTTTACGTATATGTATTCTTTTATCAGTAATAGCATAATGGAATGCGTTCTGATAAATAAATGTCAAAAGTATCATGACTAGGCTTGAGAAAATTCCCAAAGGTAAGAACCAAAAATAATTCCATTGAGGCAATGGATTTTCAAAATTAGAACCAACTAATCCAGATAGAGTAGAAAAAATATCAGCCAAATACCAAATAAATGGTATTAATGCTGAAATGATAATCCAAGAAGTTGTCCATTTTCCAGAAGTGGAAAAATTTGCATAATGATTTAATTTGGCAATAATTAACATCGTCAAAACAAATCCCATAGTTCCGGAGATATCAATTAAAGACCTAAATAATGAGAGTATGAAATACATTTGACCATCGCCTTCTGGTGAGTCAAATTGTTCTGCAGCAAAAAAGACAGCATGAGTTAGGAAAATGATAATTGCTAAGATATATTTATCAGCCATAGAAAAAAAAGATGGAGATCCTTGCCAAATTGGTGTTTCTGAATCTGTGATTTCAGGAAAAACAGTTCTAACTGCGTGTGGATCAATTTTTGATTTGAAGTCCTGGATGTAGTCTGACATTATTTTCAACTTCCCGTGAACGTAGTACTTACTGAATATATGGGTTCTACGATGCGAAAATAATGAAAATTAATGTAAAAACCCCCAAGTATGTTCAGCATTACCGTGAATCCATGAATAATCACCAAGAGAGCGAAGTCCTTGCTCGTCCAAAATAGCTATTCTTTCTACTTCTAGTGGATATTCATTATATGTGAGGTGGCTGACCATTCCTGCCCTGGTAGGTTGATCAAAAACCCATTTAGCCCTACTAACGGCACTTACATCAATCGAAATTTGAGTTCTTCCATTCCACAGTCTGATTCTAAATCTCGGTAAAGGATTATTATTATCATCTTTTAAATTAGAATCTGATTTTGATAATTCAACTTCACAACGAGCAAAATTCTCAGATCTTCCTCTTTTAGCATCATGAAATATTCCAGTACCACTCAGGGGATTACGAAATGCATCCCTAAGCCTCCATGGTGATGAATCCAAAGATGAAGTCGAAAAAGAGATATGTGGAAGAAACCAATCTAGATATGATCCATCATCAAAGTGCAACATTCCCCAAAACCATGGTACAGTGGGTGCTTGTACGGAAACCTTCTGAAAATACGCAGTTCCATGCATTTCTTCTCCATCGACATTTAATTTGCATTTAGTACCTTGAAGCCTTAAAATGTCATAACCCATATTCATTGCCATAACGTTATTCCTGTAAGTAAGAGTACTTGGTGGACCAGACCAAGGAGTAAGTTCGGCTTTGAAATTCAATGGTGCACCTCTTTTGACAGCTTCTTTATCTGACACAAGGTTCATCCAAAATTTATCATTACCTGGACTCATACCAAAAGACATGTCTTCTTGAAGAAGGGGTATTACTGCACCTGCTCCTTCTCCTGACCCTGTCTGTGGCCATAATGAGTGATTATCGTTAATTGCCGCCATCCTACATTCTTTCATTACTAATGGTTCATACATTTTTTTACCATCAAACCACCAAGAACATACCATTCCTGGGAAAACTAGTCCCCCTTCATCGTCTATATGCATTCTAGAACCAGGCAACCACCAATGTCCAGTCATTCTGATTGCTGGAGTTTCTTTAGTAGACCACAAAGTCATTAGTTGTTTGGAACGGCCAGGATTTTGTTGATCCGGGATATATATTATTACCCACCACCACCACCAAGAGAGTCTCGGAATTGGTGGCAAAACATCAAGTTTCCATAAAGAAGTGAAGTCGCCTTTAAATTTCTTCATATCATCAAACATTATTACCTCACATAATTTCTCTATTTTTGAATATTGATTGTCCGATTCCTAACATTGAAATTGTAAATAAAAATAACATGACAATACTAACAATAATTGATACAAAAGGATTGGAGGTGCCAAGAGTATGTGCAGGTGGTTTCCAAAATAAATCAAGACCGGTTTCTAAATTAAATGCTATTGACATTTGCTGTAATTGAAGTGTATCTGGCCATGCGATTAGAACTATTGAGTCGATTATTTGTAGTGACCAATGATTAATAGAAATAGCAGATATTGTCCAATTAGGATTTGCTATAGTTAATATCCCCATTACAAATTCCCAGACGCCGATAAAGATGCAGATATATATCCCATATTTAGGTGTAATTAATGCTAAAGTATTGAATAATGCACCATAAGCACATAAAACTAGGATTGTAGCAAAGCCTATGCCAAGCCATATTGGTAAATCTGATAATCTAATTATGCTTTCTCCGGGACCCAATAATGAACCAATAATGCCCATGAACAGTGATAAAGATATTATGTAAATCCCAGTTACTGTAAGATATCCAAGTAATCTGTAAATGATGAATTCTCCACGATGAAGAGGTTTTGATAATAAATAGTGTAAAGTTCCGTTTTCTGTTTCATCTCTAATTAATCCTAGAGACAAAAAGAGAGGGAGGAACAAACCAAGTAATATGACAAAAGCCATCTTTCCCACTCCAATTATAAATGTTCTATGACTAGATTCTCCCATAAATTTCTCGTCAACAGGATCTTCATCTACATTAGAATCTTTATTTATAGCAATGACATTTCCATCTTCATCCACTATCCATTGAACATCACAAATAATTCCATTGCCATTCTTATCATTATCAAAATATTCTCCCTCATCATCATAAATCCAGTCAGGAACTTCAGACCAATTTTCCATGGTACAGTCTCCATCGTCATCAAAACCTTGACTTGATTGTAATAAATTATTATCCCAATTTATATCATCTTCATCGATGTACATTGACTTAGGATCTGGCTCTACATAGAATGAACCGGTATAAAGGCCCCAAAATAATGTCCTATCAAATGGTACTTCGATATAACCCTCAGCTTGGAATTCTCCCCAAAATACGTATTTTCCGTCGCCATAATCACATACAGATCCGTAGTCGTTCAAATTCCAATCAACAAATGCTTCTCCCTCGGGGCAAGAATTTATTTCATCTTGCCAATTTATTTTTCCTGTCCATTGCTCCGAAATCCCTGAATAATTCACATTTATCCAAACAGG
>QQRX01000017.1 GCA_003602595.1 Candidatus Poseidoniales archaeon
TTGCTCCCACCTTTTTATTCGGCCCATTTTTAATCATTATTTAGGACCTGTCATATCTATAGGTATTACCAAGGAATTAAATTCATCATTTGTCAACATCTTTAATTCAATTGCACTTTGTCTTAGCGTTAAATTTTTATCATGTGCATTTTTTGCTATTTTGGCTGCATTATCATATCCAATGTGGGAATTTAGTGCCGTAACCAACATAAGTGAATTCTCCAGATGATGGTTTATTTTTTCTTTATTTGCAGTAATACCTATAACGCAATTGTTGGCAAAGGACTTGCAAGAATCTGATAATAGCGTAATACTTTGTAGGATATTATGAATTATCATAGGCTTAAAGACGTTTAATTCGAAATTTCCTTGACTGCCGCCTATGGATATTGCAGTATTATTCCCCATTACTTGACAACAGACCATTGTTAGTGCTTCCGCTTGGGTAGGATTTACTTTACCAGGCATTATACTAGAACCAGGTTCATTTGCTGGAAGAGATAATTCACCTATGCCACACCTGGGTCCGGAGCTTAACCAACGGATGTCATTAGCGATTTTCATTAATGAGACAGCTAATGTATTGAGAGCCCCTGAAGTTGCTACCAATGCATCATGCGCGGCTAGTTGAGCAAATTTATTTTCGGCCGATTCGAATGGTAAGCCAGTTTTTTCGGCGATAATTTTTGCTACGGCTTCGGAAAAATCTCTATGTGAATTTAATCCAGTACCTACCGCTGTTCCACCTAATGCTAATTCAAATAAATCTGTAAGTGAAAATTCTATCCTACTAATATCTGAATCTAACATTGCAACATATCCTCCAAACTCTTGACTTAGTGTAAGAGGTACGGCATCCATCAAATGTGTTCGCCCAATTTTAACTATTCCTTGGAATTCTTCTACTTTTTTTGCTAGTTGAGATCGTAAATTTCTAACAGAAGGTAATAATTTATGAAAAATTTCCTCGACAGTAGCCACATGCATAGCAGTTGGGAAAGTATCATTACTTGATTGTGCCCTATTTACATGATCGTTTGGATGTACTGGCGTCTTACTTCCTAAAGTTCCTCCAGATATCTCTATTGCCCTATTTGCAATGACTTCGTTTGCATTCATGTTTGTTTGTGTACCGGACCCTGTTTGCCAGATCTTAAGTGGAAAGTGATTATCTAATTCACCAGAAATTACTTCTTCACATGCTTCTATTATGAGGTTTCCAATTTTTGGGTCTAATTCTCCCAAACTGATATTAGCTTCGGCGGCTGACTGTTTTAATAACCCAAATGCCCTTATTATTGATCTAGGCATTAAATCCTTTCCTATATTGAAATTTATTAATGACCTAGCCGTTTGGGCACCATAATATACATTCTTAGGAACATTGATATGGCCCATAGTATCTTTTTCTTGTCTCATATCCGATGAATCGTTATTTGTCTTTTTTGGAACTACTTTGGTTGAATCAAAACATTTTGTTTTTGAATCTAAAGATTCAGAAATCATATTTGAAATGATTGCTGAGCGACCAAGATTTTTTCCTTTACCTACATTCATATCTAATTTTCTTGCTATTTCTTCAGGTAAACTAATTGTTATTATTCTACGATTACCAGCACGGTGCTTTGCCATATCAATAGGCAATTAATAATTATTAATAAACTGTTTTAATAATTATTAAATAAACCAGTATTTTTACTGTTATAATTCTCTTTTTATAGAAATTATTTGTTGAGGAGTATCCGGCTTATCCCTGAAATTTGTTGGTTCATTCTCAATTTTTTTAACAACATCCATACCCTCAACAACCTCTCCAAAAATTGCATGATTTCCATCAAGCCATGGAGTAGGGACTGTTGTTAGAAAGAATTGTGAGCCTCCTGTATTTGGGCCTGCATTGGCCATCGAAAATAGACCAGGTTTGTCGTGTTTCTTTGCAAGAGCGGATGTTTCACATGGGATTTGCCACCCAGGACCGCCTGTTCCTGCAGCTCTACTTTCAGGATCTTGAGATTTAGGGCATCCTCCCTGTATCATAAAATCCTTTATTATACGATGGAAATGTAATCCATCATAAAAACCTTCATCAACCAACTTGAGAAAGTTGGAGGTTGTCTCTGGGCAATCTTTGGTATAAAGTTCGATAGTTATTGTTCCTTGAGAAGTTTCCATTCTAACATATGTCATAACTATAGGGAGATGATGTCAATTGATGAATTTAGTGGTTAATGTGATTAAAATTATATAACCAATGTTATGAAACTATTGAGCCAATTAAAGTATCTGGATGTACACGTAATAATTTAACAGTTCCATCTGGGTCTAATGTTCCCAATAATAAAAATTGAGAAATAAATCCTTTTGGCATTGTTTTTTCTCCAAGATTTATAACTCCTACTATCTTCTTTCCAATTAATTCTCCTCTTGTGTAATTGGTAACTTGAGCCGAAGTCCATAGTTTACCAATCATTGGACCAAAATTTACTTTTATTTTGTAAGATGGTTTTCTCATTTCGGGATATTGTTCCACATCAAGTATGATTCCAACCCTCATATCAACAGAAAAAAAACCTTCAATGCCTAAATATTCTTTTTTCTCTAATATTTCAGGATGATATGGCTCATCTTTTTTATTAATTATGTGCTCTGTCATAAATTATTCACCAGTAATATCGGATTTCAAAAGTAATGGTATTAAAGGTATTTCCGATTTTAAAAATGCATTGATTCCGCCCTCTTCTCTATCTAAAATTGTTATACAACCAGCAACTTTACAACCCATATTTTGTAAACGCGCTGCAGCTTTTAATGCAGAACCTCCGGTAGTAGTTACATCTTCTAACAGTAAAACTTGATCCCCTTTGTTTAAACTAGAGCCTTCAATCCCTGGAGGATTTCCTGTCTTTCTACCTCCCCTTCCCTTTGGCTCTTTCCGGACTATAAAACCTTTCAAATTAGATCCCTTTGGAGTCTTTGCTATTGCAATCCCTGTTAGTGGTACAGCTCCTAATTCCAAACCACCTATTGCATCAATTCCACTTAATTTTTGAATCTTATCATGAATTAAGACTCCTAGTAGATGAGCACACTCTGGATCCATCATAACCGGTTTCATATCAAAAAAATGGGGGCTTTTTTTACCACTCGCTAGAGTAAAATATTCATCGGGAGAGTATAGATAAGCAAGTTGTTTAACTTTAGTAATTAGTCTTGCTTTTGCTTCTTGTGCTGTTGTCATATGCTTATTTCCTTAACCTCGGTTAAGGTGAAGTCGAATGAACATTTTGCCAAATTATTAGTTAAAAATACAAAAAGACAGTCAATGTTCTTGAGCCACCTATTGCAGTCAAACAATATATAGATGAGGAGGAGGAGTTGTAGTGATTCAAAATATTTCTAAAACAATCACATACAATACTGAACATTTAGAAAAAGAAAGTAAAGAGTATCAAAATTTTCTAGATGTTAAAACCGAGGAAATCTATAATTTAGCATCAATGGCAAAACAAAAGGGATTAGATTTTGAAAACTATATTGAGATACCTAGAGCCAAAGATTTAGCAAGTAGAACTGAAAAACTACTTCAAAAAGATTATTTGAAGAGTTTATCAATAGAAAAGGATTTACGCAGATTACTGAAAGAAAACGACAGAGAAACCGCATCAATTAAAATGGCGGTTGAGGTTGCTAAAAGAAAATATGATGAAACCAAGGACTTGCAAATTTCCATAGATTGTGGACTTAGAGTTGGGCTGGCAATTCTTACAGAAGCAGTTTTGGTTGCCCCGCTGGAAGGCATAGGTGAAGTTAGGATATTAAACAATGAAGATGGTTCAGAATTTTTATCTATCGATTTTTGTGGGCCAATCAGGGCTGCAGGTGGAACTGCCCAAGCACTTGGTGTGTTGATAGGAGATATGATCAGAAGAGAATTGAAAGTTGGGAGATATATACCTTCAACAAGAGAAGTAGAAAGAGTAAAAGAAGAGTTTGGTCTTTATAGAGTTGGTTTACAATATAAGCCGCCACCAGATGAAATAGAGACGATTGTTAGAGCTTGTCCTGTAATGATAAATGGTGAAGAAACCGAAAGAAATGAATGTGCAGGTTTCAAAGAAGTTCGAAACATAGTTAATTCCAACGGAACTGCTAGGACTAGAATTCGAGGAGGAGTAATGCTTGTTATTGGAGAAGGTTTATGCTTAAAGGCTCCAAAAATAAAAAAACATGTAGAAAGGATGAAAATTTCTGGATGGGAATTCATCTCTGAATTTGCAGATAAAGGAAAGGAGCAGAAAACTAGTAATTCTTTCAAATCAAGAACTATACCAAAAATAACGAGGTATATGGATGATGTCATTGCTGGTAGGCCGATTTTTGGAGAGCCAGGTAAACCCGGTGGTTTCAGATTGAGATACGGAAGAAGTAGAGCGACTGGTTTAGCCGCTGCAGGAATTAATCCAGTCACCATGGAAGCGATGGGGGGTTTTCTTTCAGTCGGGACTCAGATGAAAATGGAAAGACCCGGTAAAGCGTGTGCAGTAACTCCTTGTATTGATATAGATGGTCCAACCATATTAGAAAATAATGGAAATTTTGAAACTATTAATACAATATCCAGATGGGAAGAAAAACGCAACAATGTGTATTCAATTTGGGATTCAGGTGAGATATTACTTGGGTTTGGAGAATTCCTTGAGAATAACAAAAATTTAGTTCCTTCTTCTTATAACAAAGATTGGTGGGCAGCAGATCTTTTAGATGCACTAGATACTCCAAAAAAGGTAGATGAATTCGCTGAAATACTATCAATTAAAAGGGATAAATTGCCCCCTGGTGTACCTTTTAATGGAGCAATAAAAAGAGGAGGTGAGGATTTAGTTGAAAGGAATTGGAGAAAGGTGAAATGGTTTAATTTCTTGAAGGATTATGATATAAGATGGGAACATGTATCTTTATTAAATGAAAAATTTGCAGTGGCTATTCCCCCTCCATGGAATCTTTGGTGGTCAGACTTACCACTCGTTTGTATTCCTCATCTAATTGAAAAATTATTAGAGTCTAAAATATCTAATGGTATTTTAGAGATTAAAGGGGTTGTCAAAAACTGGCAGATAGAAAAGGAATTAGAACAAAATTTATCAGATGAAATATTACAAGAGTTTGAGCATACTGCTAAAATTAAGATTCATGGTATAATTAAATGTTCATTAATGACTCTAGGGTTGAATCACAAACATGAAAATGGCTCAATAATTATCAATAAAAACTGGGAAGGTCTGATAGATGGTTTGGGTTTGGAGATTAAAAACGAAAATATAGTTAAGAAAACAGAATTCAAAGATTTATTCAAAGAGAGGATAAATGCAATAAATGTTTCTAAAATAATCATTTCCAAAGAAGAAGAGAGAAAGAATAAATTACAAAAATTGAAAGAAGAAGCAAGAAGAGCTGCTACAACTAAAGCAATGCAGTCTGGTTTGGAAGGAAGTGAAACCGAAAGAGCTGGAGAAGAAGCTGCCAGTAAAATAACCGATTATGGACCAAAAAATCCAGAGAAATATGAAAATGCAAGAATGATTGTAGACGATAATGAAGTAGAAAAATCATTATGGTTAGTTAGAAGGTTATCTTCCAAAAGATGGGAAGATTCAGTGCCCTGTAGAATTGGTGCTAGAATGGGCAGACCAGAAAAGTCGGGCATTAGAGAAATGAAGCCCATGGTTCATGCATTATATCCAATTGGTGGCTGGGGAGGCCCTCAAAGACTCATGGGATTGGCTGCAAAAGAATCTTCGATAAAAGTAGACATGTTACCAAGGGTTTGTGAAAAATGTGGTAAAGAAAGTGGACATATAATATGCCACCATAGGAGCAGTCATTCAGATGCCATAGAGTGTGGAGGTGTGACAGTTCCTAAAATTAGAAAAGGAACACAAAGAAGGCGTTTAGGTGAAAGTACTAGGTTGCCTATAGGATCAATAATGGAAGTAAAAAGGAGATCTTTGAATTTAGATAGGCTTCCGGAAAGAATCAAGGCTATGAATGAATTACTTTCTAAAATGCAAACACCTGAACCAATAGAAAAGGGAATACTAAGAGCTAAGCATAATTTATCTGTTTTCAGAGACGGTACAGCAAGGTATGATATGATAGATGTTCCAGTAACTCATTTTAAACCATCAGAAATAGGAACTCCTTGGAAAAAAATATATGAATTGGGATATCATTATGATATGTATGGTAAAAAACTGAAATCTGATAGCCAAATATTAGAATTATTTCCTCAAGACTTTATACCATCAATAAATGGAAAAGAGCATTTAATCTCAACTTGTAATTTTGTTGATGATTTACTAACTAAATTCTATGGGATGAAGGCATTTTATAATGTAAAAACAGAATTAGATTTGGTTGGGCATTTAGGTATTGGACTTGCACCCCATACCTCTGGTGGTGTCCTATGTAGAATTATTGGGTGGACATCTGCTTCTGCTGGTTATGCCCATCCACTATTCCATGCGGCTAAAAGAAGAAATTGTGATGGTGATGAAGATAGTATAATGTTATTGTTGGATGGTTTACTAAATTTCTCACGGGCTATTCTTCCTTCAGGAAGAGGAGGACAAATGGATGCTCCATTAGTCCTTTCAACGAGAATTAATCCTAGTGAAATAGATAAGGAAGCATTGAATGTAGATTGTTCATGGAACTATTCAAAACAATTCTATGAATCTACACTTAATCAACCACACCCTAATGAAGTGATTAATTTAGTTGACTTGGTTTCCAACAGAGAAGGAACTATCGGAGATGTGCGAGGTTATGGATGGACTCATGACTCTGGTGAATTGGATGCAGGCCCAAAAAATTCTTCATATAAAACACTTAAAACCATGAAAGAAAAAATGGACGGGCAGTTAATATTAGGGAAAAAGTTGCGATCGGTAAATGCAACAAAAGTTGCATCAAAGGTCATAGAGTCACATTTCTTACCGGATATGCGAGGAAATATGATGGCCTTTACTCGGCAAAAAGTTAGATGTGTTAAATGTGGAGAAAAATATAGAAGAATGCCACTGAGAGGAAAATGTATAAAGAGAACCAAAGGAAACAGTAGCAGTATGGAAAATATTTCCAGAGATGATGATGGATCTTTATGCAATGGTAATGTTATTCTTACAGTATCTAAAGGGAATGTAGAAAAATATATTCAAATAACTAAGAATGTTATTGATGAATTTGGTGTTGATATGTATACCAAACAAAGAGTAAATTGGACTTCGGATAGTGTTGATTCTTTATTCAATAATGATTCTGTAACTGTAATGACTTTAGAGGATTTTTTATAATAATTTATCCATTAAAATAGCGACTGGATCGCCAATAATGAACATCGGGATAGTGGCAATGAATAAGTATGTCACAAAGGGGTGTTTGCTAGTGACCCATGCTGATTCTAAGCCCTTTTCGATTAAAAATTCTATTTTTTCGTGTAAATTTTGATTATGATTATTCTTTTCTGGAATAAATAAGTTAACAGTATGTAATTTATTTCCCGAATTATCCAAAACTACGTCAGACAGTAGCCATACATTATCAGTTTTAATTTCAGTTAATGGTAATTTTATAGCATGCCAAGCTGTTTTCAAGTCAGACAATTCTTTAATATCGCCTTTAAGTGCATTTCTCAGAAGAAAGAATGGTGGAGTTACAATAAATAGTCCTGCAGCCCAAAGAAATAATACAAAAGATGGAGGTATCTGAAATAGTATTTCATCATAGTCAATAATGGATGTATGCGAATAAATATATGGTTTTGGAATGAAATACCAACTAGGAGCTAATATTGTTATCCAAATCAATGCTTTAATATCTGCTCCTCCTTGTAATAATCCAATATTGTATGTTAAAATAAAGATAATTATTGTGACGGATGAAAATAATAATGTCCACCATATCCTAGTATTGATGTCTTCCTCACCAGAAATTAAAGTGTAGAAATCAACATCAATATAATTTAATAATCCTCCGAAAAATCCAATGATACCAAATAGATAAATTGACAAAAAAAGAGAATTTACTAGATTTATTGAATCAAATTTAGGAATCTCAAATACTGTTACTGCAGCTAAAGAGATGGGTAAAAAAATCATTAAAACATTCCAAATTGATAATTGCAAAATAATAAAATGAATAATTAATAAAAATACTGCAGGAAATGTCCAGAATATCCAAATTTTATCTCGAACTATGAGTTTTGAATAATCGGAATATCCTCCAATCATCAAGCATGATATAAGACAAAAAACTCTTACATATTCTATGACTAAGTGACTATCCACAGCCCAAGGGAGTGTGTCTTAGACATCAAGACTTCCATCATTATTGTAAAAATAAATCATCCAGCAAAGACTCCGACTGAATTTGAAAGTACGAAGGCGCTTGCACCACTTGCAATTGCTGCAATCCACATCATTTGTATCATCTGTCCGAGTGAAAGAGTAAAGCCACCGCCTTTTATTCTTGAAGTAATTAAACCTAAAACAACAATTACAACAATAATTAATAATGAGCTTAGAATATTGAAAACTTGAATATTTTGATCTACTCCTGCAGTATCGGTAAGAACGGGTAGACCGACTGCTAAATCTCCTCCACCTATTTCTCCAGATTGGCCTGCATTGACTAATCCTGCTGCAACCTCAGCAATCTGCTCTCCAAGTCCTGCAACAATTTCTATTGTGATATTTAAAGCGATAATCATAGCAATTAAGATACCATATGAAACTCCGCGCATTGTTCCAGCTGAAATTTCTCTTCTATTTCTTAAAGCGAGTAATGTAGCTGTACTTTGTGAAACTAAGTCTCCCACTGTTCCTGCTTCACCACTAGCTTGAGAGCCTTCGAGGAAAACTCTGGTAAATCTGGAAACCATCATAGAATTATTATCTGCTGCAAACCAATTCCACGAATAATCACTATCAATTCTCATTGCTAGACGTTTTTCTAATTGATTGATAGAACTACTTAATGCACCAAAATCAATACTATTCAATGCCTTAATCATTGCACTTGGCTCAGCCGAACGTGCCTGTGCTGTTCCTCCGAAAGCCCTTATAAATTCAGGAAATGCTTCGTCTCTTCTTCTTACTCTAACTTCTTCACGTTGGACTAAGATAGAAGGTAACATAAATGGAGTCATAGTCAAAGCTACCATGAAAAGTCCATAATATTTCCAATTGGATAGTAATATTGAGCCGAAGTCAGTAGTTATCAAAACCCATAAAAATCCTAAACTTTCAAAGGTTACCAAAAATATTGCAACAATCCATGCTCTACGTAAATTTATTTTTATCTGCGTATTAAAATCATGACGTGCGAATAGTGGTTCATCGGGTATAACCAATGTAAATAAAAACCATGCACCAAGTTGTAAAACTGTAAAAAATGCTGCAGCTAATAAAACATATTTTGATCTAATCATTATAGCAATTAAATCATTTGTACCATCACCAACCTGAAACAAGACCAAATGTAATCCTGAAACAACTAACAGAAGCATACCAGTTGTAGTAAGAGATACGAATGTTTCACGAAGAGTGTCCAACTGTTCTAATCTTGCATCATATAAAGTCTGATACTGTGACTCAAAAGTTTCTTGCTCACTTTTCATAAATTCACCTATTGGTTGACCTACTTCAACAGAGAAAGACATTCTATCTAAGAAATCACTCCATATTGGAGATGGGCTTTGCCTTCCAACTATTCTAGCAGCTTCAGGTAAATTTGTATGCCATTTTGTAACTAATGTCTCTATTGCTTGTACTTCTCTGGCTAATGCACCATAATCAGCCATATCCTTCAAAATATCAAACATACCCCTTTCAGCAGACTCACCCAATGATAATATTCCCATCCTTGTAATGAACATATGCATATCCTGTTCTATTTCAGTTGCAAGTTTTGAAGTGTTTGCAAGAGGATATAATAAAGTTCCTAATAGAGTAATAACTGGAAAAAAGAGAGTTAAGATAATTTTGCCAGCAATACTTAATCCACTGCCTGTACTCCATGCTACAAAAGCTCCCGCTATTAACGCAATAAGAACTGCTGGTCCAGAGAATTTCATTAAATATTCAGGAAATGGCATTCCCAATCGAAGGAGAGTAATTTGCCATGTCGTAAGTTTTGTCTCCATGAATATACCTCATGTCTCATGATTCTTGCCCACCCAAGTTTCAACATTTGCAACAAATTCGTCCCAGCCTTGGATGTAAAAAATATCTAATAAATCAAAAACATCATCATAATGTGTCAAATCTCTCTCCACCATTCTTTCAATGATTTCTGTTCGCCTCTGTAACTCGTCGTAAATTAGCCTTTTATTTTGAAAGCCCATGAAAGGTGCAATTCTGTTTTCTAATATATATGATTGAAACATTCCCCTAAAATAATGAACATCTTGTACAGGATCCCACTCAAACATTCCTCTTGTCAAGACACCATCGGCAATCTTATTGTATCCAATAATCTCATCAACACCAGTTATTCTTCTAACAATCCCTTTCCCTTCTGATTCAACAACTTCTTGGAAAATAGCGAAATTTAGATTATCGAAGAATCTAGTTGGAACATTGATAGGATCACCTGTAAATCTCTGAATCATTTTTACAATAGAGGAAGCGTGAAATGTTCCAATTACTGGGTGCCCAGTTTGCATCGCTTGGAATGCGGTAGCGCCCTCAACACCTCTAATCTCACCAATGATAATGTATCTTGGCCTAGAACGTAATGCCGCCTTTAGTAAATCAAACATTTCTACACGAGAATCCTCGTTTTTAGAATCTCGAGTAACAAGTCTCTGCCATAATTTGTGTGAAACTTTTACCTCAGGAGTATCTTCAGCTGAATATATTTTAACCTGATGATCGACAAATGGAAGTATGGCGTTTAATGTGGTAGTTTTTCCAGATGCAGTTTCACCTGAAACTAACATAGATTGGCCAAACTGTAACCCTAACCATATGTATGCTGCTTGCTGAGCAGATAATGTCCCCCATTTTATTAACTGAATAATAGATATTGTTTCTTCGGCGAATTTTCTTATTGTAAATGAAGGCCCTGAAATAGAAACGTCATCACTGTAAATAATATTTATTCTAGAGCCATCTAATAGTGAACCGTCGATTATTGGTTTAGAATCTGAAACAGGCCTACCAATACGCTCTGACATTGATCGAAGGTATTGATTTAATACTGCACTATCTTTAAATCTAATATTCGAAATAACTGATTTGAAGACTTTATGATCCATAATTACTCTCTTTAACCCAACTGAATGAATATCTTCTAATTGTTCATCTGAAAGGAGAGTTTCGAGTGGTCCATTTTTCACTAAATCTCTTGCTATTACATATTTCAATCTTTCAAGAAGGTCTGATGTTACATACACTGGTGCTTCTCCAAGACCGATTAACTCCCTAGCTTGTGAAACTATTGGATTATTCAATAATGGATTGGTTCCAACTTTACAAATTCTATCAATCATACTTTCTAGCATAGAGATAAATTGTTTATCATCATCAAATCTTTCTGCATTAGGTGCATCTCTTAGTAATCTTTCAACAATTTGATCCTTTATATCCTCTTCTTCAGGGCCATTGAGTGTTGGCTCTAAACCAAACCAAAGCGTAGATCCTACTTCATCTTCACCTTCAACGGGTTTGTAAACATGTGCAAAACAAGGTGGTTTAGTCGCATAAATTAAATTACAAGGATCTAATTTTCTAGCGCCGCTATCTAACCAACCATAATAAATAGGTCTTGTCCCATGTTTCTTCTCAAACGCTTCAACCCAGACTCTAATGTGAGGGTATCTAGCCATCAACCCCCCCAAATCTCCAGGTTGGATGTCGAATTCTTGTTCATCGCTTTGTGTATCATTTTCAGTGACCAAAAAAACCCTCCTCAACTTACCGCTGTAATATCCACAATAAAGCCCATTTGAGGCATTACTTTCCAACCTATCCTTCCTTGAGTCGGCCCGGCCGCTCTTAAAAATCTAGTAACTGCTATCGTCCTGACTGTATCGCCTCCGACTGTAGCAGTTTCCAAATCTAATACTAGTTCTGCTGAGTTTTTCATTTCTCTTATAAGTCTAGAGTCGACTTCATGATTATCAATAGTTAACAAAACTGTGCGACCTTGCGAATTAAATTTTCTTAATATGGAAAGTAGTTGTTTTGCATTAGAATCAGGAGAAATCAACTGTGATGCTCTATCTATGATTATAACTTGAGCCTCCTTGACTCCTGGTGAATTCAAAACTTCCAATAAATCTACATGCTCCTCTATTTCCTCTGCAAGTACCCCAAAACTGGATATTAACAAAAATTTCCCATCATCAATATTATTATCCATATCATATCCTATACTACCAACCTGCTCCAGCCAGCCCCGAGTTGTAAGCTCTGTAGTGACATATGCTACTTTGACATCATTTTGAACGAATCCAAAGGCCAGTCTTTGACAAATTAAGCTTTTTCCTGACCCTATTTCTCCACTGATTATGCCCAATGAACGATTTGGTATAGCAGCGCCCATACTATTAGCAAGGCTATCTTGAATTATGCCAAATTGATAGCCATCGTCATTATCAGATGTCAAGTCTGACCACCTCCGTTAAACTGTGAGTACCAGTAGGAGAGGTGGATAGTGAGGAGACTCCGACAGTGAGAAAACATTCTGTTCCATCTGTAAAAGTTAGGTCGGTAGTGGCATCTATTTGAAATTTAATCGCTACACCCTTTGACCAGGTTACACTCTCTGCGTCAATTGCGGTTACTGTCATAGCATTACCATCAAGAAATACATATGTATCATCTATATTTAATGAAATTGTACCTGAATTTTGAATATAAATAAAAGCCCTGTCAAGAGTATTATCCCATGAAATAGAAGATGGATCACTAATAAGTGAAGCTCGAGTTTTTGCATCTTGAACTTCTAATTCACCTTGATTTTCAAGTCCATCGGAAATAGTATCCCATGTCGAGAGAAGAACAGCAGATACGAGTCCGGCAACAATTAAACCGGTCATTAACATAATCATCTCCGATGGTCCATCTCCCATGCTCGCGCCCCCTTATGTCACTGAAACCGCTAACGAGTATTCAAACACTGCTAAGAAAACCGTTTGAGGGTTGTCATCAATATCATCTTCGGATGCGTCTAATCCGCTCTCTGTAGCAACTATTGTTTCACCTGGAAAAATATAAATTGCGGGACTTGAGTCCCATGTTAAAGTTGAGCAAGAAAAAGGGTCATTTCCATCTTTTGATAGATAAACATGGGCAATATTTACTGTTTCTGTACCGCTATTAGTTATCGTATAAACCATTGTTCCTTCTGTTCCTGACCATGTCCAATCTGCTGAAACCAAGGTTATTTCAGGATCTGGTAATTCGACTTCAGATGCTTCTTGGGCTTTATTGACATTTTCAATAAGAGTTATTGTTGCAGATGCAAAAATAACTATAAAAACTGTACCAACAATCAATCCTGCTACACTTGAGCCTGCCATATTATCCCTCCTTTTGGGATAACTGAGACCTCCACGCATCCACCATTGCAGTAAAAATCAATAGATTTCTATTTGATAATGTGGGTTGCTCAGCAGATGATTCGCCTTTTTCTGCTAAAGTTGCTATCGCTGTTAGTGATTTAGCTTCATTTGTAGATAACAAACCCGATGATCCTGCATTTTTAATAAATTTAAGAGTGTCTGAACCACTCATATTGTCAAGAAGTAGTGCGGTTATTTTTGATGCATCAATTTGTGGTCCAGTCAATAATTCTCCAGCATCAGAAGATTTTAGAAAGGGATTAACAGCTAAAGATTGTGCTTCATATAAATCTAATAGATTTGGTCCCCCAGTTTTCTCTAATTGGGACATTGGATGATCATTATCCGTCTCAACGGGTTTACTTGTTACTTCTCCATCTTCCCCTACTGTATGGATCATATCCGTACTTGCGCCTTCTGATGGTGTTTGTGTACCACTTACTACTCTTGATCCTACAATTTCTGCAGTTTGTTGTTGGGTCAGTTTAATGTTAGCTTCCATTAAATCTAATGCAGTTTCTAATCTTTCGAATCTATCTTTTATGAGTTCTACTAATTCTGGAGTTAATTCTGATTGAGCATTGCCTTGTGGTTCCCCTAGTATTCCAACCCTTGTTCCAGCAGGTGCAAAAAGCCA